>NZ_JBLZWV010000026.1:0-288515 GCF_056098905.1 Pseudomonas sp. TSO6
GCTTGACGGAAAAGCTGGCATCGAACACGCCAACCACATGGCCGGTCTTGCTGAAGATTTCGTTCTTGTCGGCCCCCTTGCGGAGCATCTCCATGGCCATGTCGGGGTTGGGCCCGAAAACCTTGAAAATGTTTTTCACCGATAGAATTTCTTCGGTTTGGTTCATACGACTACGACCTCTTTTTATGCTTATAACCAAAAATTTGTTTTTGCTGATGATTTTTATTCAGCGAAGACGGTAATTTATTGGCAGTCTGTTCAAATATGAACGTGAGTCAGTTTTGCGCTTGGGGTTGGTCCTTGCGATTCTTATGTGAGCATGTCCTTATTCGCTCTTTTGAGCACCTCTGCAGATTAAAATGCAGTTAGCATTAGACGGTGCGTTCGCAGTTGGTCGTGCCTTTTAGAGGCATGCGATGCGTGCGCGGATGTGGATTTTCAGCGGTGCTGCATTCCGACCACGCTGTACTGTTTTTTTGTTTCGCGATTCGACCATGTGAAATAGTGTGGGCGGTCATTTTTACCCTCTAGCATGGTGATGGTACGCCGGTGCGAGGCACACCTTTGTCTAGAGCCATGCAGTCACAGTGGCAGATGGTGTTTTGGTATTTAACCTAGGGCTGGTAATCTGCTTCTGCTTGGTAGCCAGTCTAAGTCGTGAATTCCACTAATTTGAATCGACATTTTTGACGGTGTACTGATGACAAAATCGAATGGCACCCTTCGACGCTAGCCAGCAAAGCGGATTTGCATGACCTACAAGGTCTGATCGTAGACTGCTTCCTCACGGACAAGGGCTCCATGGGCGCATTGTCCCGGCATTTACTTATACGGCTCATGCTTTGCCTGAAGCGGTAGCGCCGCAATCGCAGCCGAAAACTCGGCTACCTATTAGTTACCTTGGACGCCCTTCTAAATTTCAAGTGGATACTGCGCTTTAGTTGATGATGCACTCTCATCTCTGGAGGATGCAGTAGACCTCCCTTGCGATGTAGCGCTTGAGGCAGCGGATAACTGCTGCCACATAGTGCCACTGGCCTTGAGGCCACTCGTACGGAGTGTCACCGCGCTCAACTGTGGCCTTCTTGTAGGCATGTGAACTCGGTTGCTTACTGAACAGCTTCATTTCGAGCATCAACTGCACCTGGAAACTACCGACCTGAATGCCCTCTTCGTACATGGTGCGTCGACTCTCTGTGGCACTGCGGCTCTGTGTAAATAGCTCTTTGATCCAAACCCGCAGTGCCAGTCGCGCACGTCCGGAAATCGTCGGTTATGGCAATATGCGTAGTAACACGATCGAATACCAAGCAGAGCAATTCGACAGGTTCCTCACGGCGGAACTGGTTCACCCAGCGGCGCAGTGCTGATTTAACTAAGGCGGACGACCGGGCGACTTCAGCGAGTCTGCAGCCCTTAGCCAGGCGCCGAGCCGTTATAGGAAACTACCTAATGCGAGAAGCAGCAGCAGTACAATGATGACCTTTCGGGCCTTTGCTTCCTCTATACCTTGCGCAAGCCTTGAGCCAAGCCATACCCCAAGTACCAGCACTGGCAGGCTCATGAATCCTAGATGTAGCGACTCTGGTCCAAACATATCAAGGGCCCAGAAAGCGGGGAGAGCCGCTACATCCATTGCAAGAAAAGCTGCGATGATCGAAGCCCGTCCTGCCTCCAGCGCCAACGGAGAGCCAAGGAAGAAAACGATGACTGGAGGGCCGCCTAGCCCCAGGGAGCCATTGAGGACCCCTGCGCCTGCACCGGTTGCAGCAGTCTGCATGAACGATGGCATCCTCTGAAGCTTGAATCCTGTGATCAAGGCCAAGCAGCAGGCAATTATGAGTACCGCGAGCACGACCCTTACGTACTCTCCAGGTACCTTAGCAAGCAGATACGCTCCCAGCGGCGTCGCAATGATCGACGCGATAACAAGAACCCGGATGGAGCCCCAGTGCACCTGTCCCCATATCGATGGCAATAGCTTCAAGCCGGCTGCAATTTCCAGAATAAATATGGCCGGTACGATCGTCGACAACGGAAGCGCGAACGAAAGTGACATGATGGCCAACAGCGTGAAACCGAAGCCGGAGAAGCCTCGCGCAATCGCAGCTACTAGAACGCAACCAAGGGCATAAGCAGTAACAAACGGCGAGACAAGCACAAAATCAGAAAGCATATTCACTGCACCCGATCATCGATGGAGTTCTACATCAACGTGGCGCTGGGGCTTAATCTCGTCAGGCGATACGAAGCTTTAGCGACGATGGGTAGTCTGCAGATCAAAGGGCCATTCGGATAGAAGGGGATGGACTCAAAACATGAGGTATAAGCGTCGTGGGCTTCTTGCATCGTTCAATCACCAAACCGCTCCACGGCACTACCTGCTCCATCTCAGCCAGGAAACGCTCGCGACGGGTTTGCTTGCGCTTACCGGCGTACTCAAAATCGGAAAAGCTCATCTGACTCATGGGATGGAGGGCTTGTGGAGGGCAATTGGAGGGCTATGTCAGCACAGGTCTGATGACCTGTGCTGACTTGATCGGATCCCCAAAGGCGCTCAAGGAAAGCCACCTCGGTGGGCAACCTCACTTGGCCGATGTACCGCGTCAGATCTCAGTCGCTCGGAGGACAACAAACGAAGATCCTCAGGGCATCGGAGGTCGCAGAGAAAGGAACGGGTTATCTGGAGGAGGCGGCAGACCAAGGAGATTCACGTCACGCAGGATGTAGCCGTTGAGGGATGTGGTTTTCCGCGGGCCTCGTACAGTGCAAGTCCAAATGTTCTGCCTATTAGGCTTTCTCAGATGAGCATCTAGCTTTTCAAAGTGATGTTGGATTCGTCGCCAGGCGTCGCTTTGAGAGTCTGCTTCGGCTGACTCGGGGTGTTCGGCGGCGTAGCGTTGGAAAATGCCTGGGGTGACTAGGAAAAAAGTGCCTTCTACGGTATGGACCTTGGCCTTGCTGTCGTTGATCACCAAGCGATGTTTGAGAACTCCTTCGCGGAGCCATTCGAGGAAGGCCAGCCCCTTGGGATCCTTGGGTGACGCAGTGGTGGATTGCAGGCTTCCCGCGCTTGGTCCAATTTCGACCTCGCTTGGTTCTTGCAACATGTCCATCAAATCGTCGAGATAGTCAAAATCCTGGTTCTGGTGCTCGGATACGGGCTGGTTTTTTTCCGGCGTTGGTTGCGATCGATCCAAAGTCGACTCGCAGGTTTCACCGGCCGGCAGAGGATGTTTCATCATCGGTTCAACCGTTCCTTTAAAGTAGTCTGGCCGGGGGGCATCGGCCCAGATCAGGCTCGGTTGCAGGCGGAGAAAAGTAAAGCGATGTTGCCAGTCATCGTCTGTTACGTTGGCATTCCATACCGCTTTGCCCTCAGGTGTCGCATCCACCAATCCATGCGACTGCAGTTCATCGAACAAGGCGATGTTGGAGGAGGGGATGCCATCCACGGTCTGAGCCAGCAGGTAGGCGCGCAGTTTGTCGGTGGCGGTTTTACTGACCAACCACAGATGGTCTTCGGTGAGCCAACCGGCTGCACCGGGCTGGTTGAATTTGAACTCGTTTTTAACCAGGTGACGCAGGCCCGTGAGCAGGTGATGCTGCAACGAGTGTTTAGGTGCCAGCAGGGCCTTAGTGGGGTTGGCGCCGATGTTCTGCGCGGTGGAGACCCGGTCCGCTTGCAGCACCAGTTCCCCGAGGGTACCGGCATGCTCGTAGTGGTTGGCCAGCAGAAACAGTAGGTGGCCCCACAGGAGTGGATAGCTGCTGAGCCAGTCGAGCTGGAGAGGCGTCAAAATCCGTGTGTACAGCAGCCCCGTGGCGGCGCTGTGCAGCTTGTAGTCGCGGCCGGCCAGGTAGCGAAAACGATAGGGCTGGGCCAGAGGACCGTGCCACGGGTGCCACACCTCACCATTCTGATACTCCACCTGCAGGTCGACGGCAATCTTGCCAATGTCATGGAGCAGGGCGCCGAAGGCAATCGCCGCGCTCCAGGCGTCGGCCTGCGCGGCCTGGTCTTCTGGCGCGGCGCCGCTGGGTAGCAGGTACGATTGGCGCAACTTCAGGCTGCAGGCCATCAGCTCTAGTCCATGGTCGAGCATGCCGCCCGGGTAGGCATGGTGGTGACTTTCGCTGGCAGGGAGTTGCTGTACATAGGCGGCGTAGCGGCGGATCGGGTCAAGGTAGAGCTGATTGAACTGCGGCTCGGAGAGCGCTGTGTATTGCCAGATGCGCTCCAGCAGCTTTTTCCGGTGGTCGGCACAGAGCAGGGATTCGGCGGGTAGTGGGAGGAGAAATCCCTCGGGTGCTGGAGCGAGTATGGGCTCCACAGCATTGCCTTTTTCATGCTTGAACCACCAGCGCTTCATCGCATTACCTGCTTTGCATTCAGAAGGTCCTTTTGCCTTTTCGGATAGAGCTCTTACCCTTGTGCCCCCTTCCATTGCTGCCGTTATCCTTTACCCTCTAGGCCCTTTTCGCGAACGCGTAAATTCGAAGCTTGGCGCATCGGGTTACGTGTGGTGCGGGAATGGCCTGTCCTTTTTTCGGGAGGTAGACTGTTCGGCACTATTTGGGGGAAGGTAGCCTGATGACGTTGAACGATGCCATTTTAATCGTGCTACTGGCCGACCGGATTCATGGGACCGATGCTGCCATTCGATCAGCAGCCAAGCGCTGTGCGAAACAGCTGCCACGCAGTCAGCGCGACATGTTGTTCAAGATCGGCAACAGTGCTGCACCTCGTGAACTAGTGGGCCACCTTTGCCAGTTTTTGCCGGACTGATTAGTCACATAGATATGTGGACATGTTGAAGGATGAAAAGTTAGCTGAAGAGCCAATTCACGCTCGGCTAGTACTTGTGCATCAGGTAATATCGGCTCACATGCCCCAACCCTAGGAAAGATTTCACATGTCCAAACTTGCCGAATTCAAAGCACTGGAAGCTCAACTGGCTGCTCAACTTCAACAGCTGGACGCGATGAAAAACGATTCCGGCCTGAAGCAGGAAATCGAGTTCGAACAAAAACTCAAGGCCTTGCTGGATCAGTACGGCATGAACCTGCGCCAGGTCATCACCATTCTTGACCCGTCCAAAGGCGTGAGCGTGACCACTTCCAGCGCCTCCACCGGCGCTCAGCGCAAGCCGCGTGAAGTTAAACGCTACAAGCATCCGCACAGCGGCGAGATCGTCGAAACCAAGGGCGGCAACCACAAGATCCTCAAGCAGTGGAAGCAAGAGCACGGCTCGGATGTCGTCGAGAGCTGGCTGCAGTAATCACTTGCTCAATTGCAGCGGCCGATGGTTGGCGTTGCAGGTAAAACAAAGGCCCCGGTTGGGGCCTTTCTATTGAAGGTGAAAAGTTATGCCGTGAGCCGTTCCGTTGCCTCGGTAGCCTGATCCGGCATCAGCGCCAACAGGTACTCGGATGCCTCTCGCGCCAAACCGCTGGCGCGGAAGATGGCCCGCTTATCTTCCTTGAGGATCTTCAACCAGGACGCCAGGTACTCCTCGTGGCGCAGCTCGCCCTGGGTGCCGGTGAGGGCGCAGAGAAATGCTGCACCCATCTCCGCGACCAATTCCTCGAAGGCGTAGGCTGCAGAGCCAAAGGCGTGACAGCCCGTGATGCCTTCCCGGTTGAGGCGGGAGTGGTGACCCGACCAATGCGTCAGCTCATGCAGCGCGGTCGCGTAGTAGCTGCCGACGTCCACGAACTGGGCCTTGGTGGGCAATTGAATGAGATCCCGGATCGGTAGATAAAACGCGGAATCACCATACCGATGCTCGATGTGTGCGCCGCTGGCGTCCAACAGTCGCTCGGCAGGTGCATGATCGATGAACGCCATCGTATCTTCACCTTCGTCGTTCTGCTGTTCCTCGATGGGTAGTCCCTCGGTCTGCTCGATGTTGAACAGGCAATGCGTCCGCAGTAGCGCGAATTGCACCATCTTGACGTTGCCTTGCTCATCACGGACGACTTGACCGTCTTCGTCGTGTGCTTCCTTGCTCATGGGCTTGTACAGTACTGCGAGGGTCGATTGTTCGCCCTTGCGTATGTGACCACCGGCTTTCCGTGCCTGGTTGTAGGTGAGCCAGCGATCCTGGCGGTACCCGCGCAGGCGGGCTTCGGCCCACAGCAGTGGAATGTTGATGCCGGCGTAGGGTCGCCGAGTGATCGCGTTAATGGGGAAAGGTGCGTCAGCACTGGAACCTGAAGTGGTCCAGGGTTTGATCCAGGGGATGACCCCTTGGCTCAGGGCACTGACAATCTTGTTGGTGACGTCTAGGTAGATATCGGACATGACGTTCTCCAGTCAAAGAGGGGAACGCTGCCCGGCCGGGAAGGGTTCCCGGTGGGGTAAGTGGACAGTGGTAGTGCGGGCGTTCAGGCCGATGAGATGTCCATACCGATCTCATGTGGCAACCTGATATGAAGAAAAACAGGGCCGGTCGCTGGTGTGATTTGATTTACCTGTAGCTGAGTAGCTGCCGGCGATGAGTGCGATTCGCGCTGGGAAGGCTGACTGAGCAGCAAATCGAGCGATTGGCGCAAGTGGCGACGACCTACTGAAGCCAAGGCGATTCCCAAGACGGCTTGCAAGCGCTGCCCTGATTGCTCGACTGCGTCAGTAGCCGTACCAACCTCGGTGATGAATTGCCATACTCCTGGACTCAGGACAATGGCGGGTAAGGAGCGGTGCTTCCTGGACACGGGTGCCTCCCGGGAGC
Source organism: Pseudomonas sp. TSO6 (assembly GCF_056098905.1). NCBI lineage: Bacteria > Pseudomonadati > Pseudomonadota > Gammaproteobacteria > Pseudomonadales > Pseudomonadaceae > Pseudomonas > Pseudomonas sp. TSO6. Next base: position 6,735 of record NZ_JBLZWV010000026.1, read on the forward strand.
TGATCCTGCGATGGCTTCACGAACAACTTGGGGGAAGTCCCATCGCCACAACTCACACTTTGAACTAAGCGTGTCTAGGCATTAAAACGCGCTTGCCCGTGGGGTCAATGCCCAACCTAGGGCACCGAGCAGGTCAAGTTTCCAGCCGCTTCCAGCGAAGGCTTTCCATCCCAAAATTCCAGATGAATGGCTCGCTGTTGTTGGCGTAGAGATTGAAATGAGCGATATCCCAGAGAAACACAGGCTCGTGCTTTCCTGGGATATCGTGGGTGTTGCGAGAGCATTCAGGACTTCCCGGAGGGGGCAATCTCTGCAGCAATGTACAAGTGGGTGGATGTGGCCTCGATTACGAGCGACCCGCTGGTGCCGCGTAGGCTTTCCAGAACGGGATCATCAAGGTCGAAGTACTCGGCAAAATCGTCGCCGCCGAATTCACTGCGTGCGCGATTCCACCAGGCGTCAAAGTCGTCGACGTCAGGGTTGCAACCCATGGCGTAGGCAATGTGTTTGCGGCTACCTCCGTCGGGTTTGCTTTCGCCGAACTCGGACATGAGGTAGACACCGTGGTCTTTGACCAGGATGACTCGGCAGCCGATGACGGCCGCTTCAGTCAAAACAGCATGAAGTTCAGTTCCTGTGAAGCGCAACATGGTGAGTTCCTCCAGGTAGTGCGGAGGAATACCACCCATGCGGGAAGAATTCCCAGCACGGAAATGGAAAAGGAGCTTCAACGGAGCAGGGCTCCGTGAGGCAGATGTGAAAGAGCGCTCATCACCGCGGAAGCGGTAACCGGGCGAGCCGCCGAACGCTAATCGCCCTTGGGACAACCATCACGGGAGTGATGTGGCCTTGAAGGTTGTGGCCACCTGGGGTGCTGGTTTTCCAGCGCTTGCCTGTCCGGTTTATCAAGCGGGACGGCATAACGTCAATGGTGATTTTCAGAAGAGTGCACTGCATCAATCCATGCAGTGCCACTGGCGATCAGCAGCGTAAACCAAGTGATCAACGGTCATGGAAATCCGCAGGAGAGGAGTAAGCTAAGGCTTGGATCCAAATTGTTTACAGCGGTTTGACCGCACGTGCGGTGAAGTAAATGGAGGTAGGGAAATGGCGACTCCAGCGTCTTCAAACCCCAGCCGTACTTCTTTCGGCAAGTATTTGATTCGTGCCGCAACTCGCGCGGGTCGATTGGTGAATCAGCTAGAAGCCAGCGTGCTGAATTCACCGATGTTGGCGAGCGTTCCGTTTGGGTATCGCCGGCTCGGAATGCAGATTGTTAAGGTGATTCTTTTGCTTGCTGTCGCATCAGTAGCATTCTTCCTGGCGGTCGGAATGGTAGCCCTATGGGCGTTTGCCGCGCTGCCTATTGAAGCGAATGATGATGAGCCCGATGTATTCGAGGTTAGCCATCCTCAGCATCGTTTCAAGTATCCAGAAATGTACGACGAACATGGATCACTTCGATAACTGATTACTTAAGCTTTTGTACGCCTCCAACAACTTGTGATGTTCCCTTCCCAGCTTGGAGTTTGGCACTCTCTGCACCTTGAGTTAGAAGGCTCTGAACGTTGCTGCCAACGTTGTACCCCGCCCAACTCATGGTTCCCAGAAAGAACATCGGGAGCACCAAAAACATCGCCCCCATCACGTACTCGATCACCTGCGCGGTGACCGTCCCATCCATGAACCCTGCCGTTGGTAATGTTAAAAGCGCCTGGTCCGTGACAGAGACCTGGTGGTACAGCGTGTCCAGCATGCTCGAGTCGATCCAGCGGGCCAGCTCCCACCAGAACGTCAGCATGTGCAGCGTGAAAAGCGCGAAGGTGACTGTCATGAGTGCTTTGAGCTGGTAGGTACTGATCAGCAGCACCAGTGGCAAGCTGATGATCGTGCCCATGATCAGGAAGGCCTGCACCATCGGCAGTGCAGCGCGTAGCGCATTCATCGCCGGGAAGTTGCTGAACGAGCCCAGGGCCAGGCCGGTGTTGGTGGCGAGATTGTTGAGCCCCTGCGTCAACGAGCCGCCTCGGGCACTGCTGCCGTAGTCCTGGAACACCTGACCAGGCGCCATGCTCAATGACTGCTGGCGGGGGCTAACCAGTTCACGCAGGGTAGCGTTTTCGATTTCGGTGGAGCTGTGTCCGGTCAGCCAACCGCGCAATTGCGTGAGCAGGTTTGGATCGACCTCGGCGACCAGGCGGTCGCGCAAGCCGACCGTGGCATCGCTCCACCACTGCTTGCAGGTAGGGTAGCCCGCACCGTTGTCCAGCCGGGGCAGGGAGGTGTCCCGCGTTTCGTCATACGGCCAATCAACCCGGGGCGTGTGCGAGCGATCCGTGTCGTAGTAGCCCGGTGTGTCAAGCAGATACGTCGAACCAATCCAGGACGCATCGTAGCTCTGCGACTCGTCCAGCTCAGGGCGGTTGGTAAACAGCCGCGAGCGCGAATAGCCATAGCAGTCGCGGGTGAAATCAGCGACTTCCTGCAGCAGCACCTGGTCGTTGATCCGCGAGCTGTCGATCTCCATCCGCATTGCACGAATGTCGGGTGCGCAGGGGATCGACGCCGTGGCGGCGGCGGTAACGCCCTTGCTCATGGCATGCACCAGGTACCACCACACCGGCACATTTGCTGATTTCTCGCCGATGGTGTTGAAGGTAGTTCCCCAGGCCGTGTCCGCGGGCTTGGCCATCGACACCCCGCAGCGCTGGCTCGCCGCATCGTCGAAGGTCACGGAGGAAAGGTTCAACGGGAAGAACGGCATGCAGCCAAACAGGATGACGATGTAGCTCATCCACAGGCGGTTCTCGACGCGGGGGATCGACAGCAAGCCCTTGTTGCCCTCGTCGGCCCCCTGTTGGCGGGCGGATAACCACTCCTGAAGGATGATCGCCCCAAACGGAGCAGCGAACAGCCCGGTGTCCGCCAGCGTGTTCCAGATGCCGTTGTTGATGATCCAGGCCAGCAGCGACAGGTAGTACTCAAGGTAGCTGTTGGTGCTCATGTTCATGGCTGCACCTCATACGCGCGACAGTTCGACCAGGATGATCGAGCTGAAGCCGATCAGGCCCAGGCGCAAGAGCCGTTGCTGGTCTTCCGAGGTTGGCCGCAAGCGGAGTGCTGCGGTCCAGCCGGCGAAAATCAGGGTGTACAGTAGGGCTCGCCAGTAGGCGAGATATGGCGTACTCCCCTGTCCCTCCTTGACCCATTCCAACTGGGGTCCGCTCAATTGCAGCGCCATCGAGGCAATCAGCAACATGACCATCACGACGCCGAGGATCAGCAGGCCCCGAACGACCGAGCTCATCACAGAAAACGGCATCATGGCGTGCTCCTTCCCTGATCCGCTCGCTGCAGGCGGTCTGGGCGTGGCTCGCGCTGGTCGATATTGCGTGAGGCATCGGCGCCGCCGGCGTGGCGATCGAGGACCAGGCTGGCGGTATTGGTGGCCAGCGTTTGGCGCACTTGCAACTCCGTTTGCAGCAGGCGGATCTCGCGCTCCAGCGTTTCGACGTTGCTGTTGAGGGCGGTGGTGGCGGGCTGCGTTGACGCCACATTGGGCTCACGGCTACCGGCGAGCAACGTGCGCTGCAGTAGCATCGCTTTGTAGATCACGCTCGACAGCGCGGTCTCGCTGGCCAAACGTCGGGCCAACAGGTTCTGATCGGGGTCATCACGCAGGCCTTCAATCACGCCGCGCGAAACCTGTAGCAACGGGCTGGAGACTTTGCCGAGGTTCTCTGGCGTGGGCTCCTCTGCGCCTGACAACATGCGCTGCAAGCCCTCGAGGTGCTGGGTGTAAGTTTCCTGGATCAGTGGCGTAAGACCGGCGCCCGCGCTCACGCGCAGCGTCTCGCAATCGTCACAGGTCTCGACCTCGGTTTCGCCGAGCACCCGAGTGGCCCATTCGGCAGCCTCCTCGGGACTCGCCCAGGCCTGGCAGATCGCGCCATTCTGACAACTTGAGCCGACGGCCGAGGTGTCTTCGACCGAGCGGTTGTGCAGCAGGTTGTAGCCCGCTTTGACCACGTCCGAGGTCACTCGGATCGGCGCCTGGCCATGACCGCCGGCTTTCTGCCCGCCGACCCAGCTGACGCCGTTGTTGCCGTTGTTCGATTCGGTGTCCTTTACCGCCGTAACGGCATCACCGTCGGACTGCTCCAGGTTGTGCTGCATTTCCTGGTTCTGCGCCAGTGCTCCCCAACCGGCCTGGTCCACCTTGTCAGCCATCTTCGCCGCCATCGCCTGGCAGGTGAGCTTCGAACGGTCAAAGTCTATGCGCCCCTGCAGCACGCCGTTGCTCAGCAGCTCGTACAGCCCGGGGTTGGCGCGCTGAATGATCATTGCCGGCAGCGACATCACCGCCTGGGTGGCGTTCTGGATGACGTTGCCCATGATCTGCTGGAAACCCTGGGTGGCACCGTTGAGCTGGTTCTGCAGGGTGTTGGAGAGGTTCATGTTTCCGCACATCATGTTTGCCCGCCAGGACAGGCCCACGCCGAGTCCGCTGGGGCGGTAGAGCGAGGAGGGTGCGCCTGCCGCCGATCCGCCACCGATGGTGTACATCACGCGGTCGTCCAACACCTGGGCCTGGTCGCCCAGGTGGTAGCCACTCTCGGCGGCGTGGCCAGCGGTGCACACGAAAAGACATATCAACCCGAACGAGAGGGCGTTCATCACTGGCCTCCATCAAAGTCGATGCTGAACAGGAAGGTCTGCCCCATGCGTTGGCAGCAGCGATACGGCCGCCACAACGACCAGGCGTAGGCGCCCTCGGCACTCTGGACGGTGGCGCTCGGGAAGATGGCGCAGGTGCTCTGCATCATCGGTGCGAGCAACTGCCAACGGTGGTTGTTGACGTTGTTCTCCATCACCGGCTGTGGCGGCCAATAGCCGGGAGAGGGCATCGGCTGCAGCGGCAAATAGACGTGTGGCTGGCCGACACGGGTGATGAAATCGCTGGCGCGCTGCGCCATCACCGCAGCGGCCTTGAAGTCGTCGGGCTGTACCAGGAAGCCTTGGCGTGGGTAGACGCTGCCCCACATGTTGCCGAGGGCCTGGCTCCCGATTTCGCGCACGCCCGGGACAAGCGCCTGCGGGTACACGGACTCGGGAATGGCGTGGCGCCAAGCCAACGGATCGAGCGTACTGAGGTAATAGGGCGCAAGTGGCACCGCACCGCTTGGACATGCATAGCCGAAGCTGCGGGCCAGGGCCGTCAGCGCCGCGCCGCCGGGGTGCCCGATGCCGTCGACATTCTTGAAGCGGGGCAGGTTGTTGCGCTGCGGCGAGGGTGTGATCAGGTTGCCCCCGCCTTGCGACAGGGGTGTCGGTGCCGAAAGACCGGACATCTCGCCCCAGGGGTTATTGCCGGTGTCGGAATAGCTCGACACCACCAGCTCAGGAATGAAGTGACGGACTTTGGGCGAAGTTCTCACCGTGCAACCAAAGGGCGTACACAGCAGCCAGTAGCAGATCCCCACGATCCGGTACTCCAGACACTGCAGCGACGCGACCGAGGCAATGATGGAGGGAGTGGTTATCGCCAGGCACTGCTCGGCAGCCACGAGCAAAACGATCGCGATAAAGCCGCGACCTCGGCCAGATCTCTTTGGCTGTGGTGTACGACATGGGGCGGTCAAGTTCATCGGCAGCGCTCGGCAAGTGGCAACGGTGTGCATCCATGCGCCGAGTTGCAGCATCACGGATCAGGCAGAGGAGTGGGGCGGACAAACCGAGACTGGTGCCTTCGGTTTCTCCAGCCGGCATGGTGAGGACTGCAATTCGTCCTAAATTACCAAAGGAGTACATATGTACTCCTGTCGGGTTTTATTGATCGGCAGGCCACAGAGCATCGTGGGCCACGAGGTTCAGGACATGCCGCGCAAGCGATCGATGTCCGCCGCAATCCGAAGTGCGGCCTCCAGCTCGGATAGCTGATGCGCTTCCATCAACCGCCAGCGCTGGGCCTTTTCTTCGGGTTCGGTCATGGCCAGGGTGAGGTACAGACTCGGCGGGACTGCGCGAAACAGCGTCTCCAGCTGCTTCGACAAGACCACGCCCTCGGTGTACTTGCCAGAGGCCTTGCTCGCTGACAACAGCAGGGTCTTCTGTGCTGGCGTGAGCTTCTTGAAGCGCGCGATCTCTTCGATCTCCGCCGGCGGCATGTTCAGGCAGATCCACCATTCGATCATGTTGAGCATGGTCTGCGCCGCATCGGGGAAGTCGGCCAGGTTCTGCGTTGCCAGCCAGAACCAGGCGCCGAGCTTGCGCCACATCTTGGTACCCTTGACCACGAAGGGCGCCAGCAGCGGGTTCTTGGTGATGATGTGACCTTCGTCAGTGACCATGATGATCGGACGACCGAGGTATTGATCGCGTTCGGCAAGGTTGTTCACCGTGTTCATCAGGCTGATGTAGCTGATCGACATCTGCGCTTCATAGCCCTCGCGGGCATAGGTGGCGAGGTCGACGATCGTGACATCGCTTTCCGGCCAAGGGGTGCCTGGTCGGTCGAACAGCGCACCCTCGAAGCCCTGGCAGAACAGGTCGATGGACTCGGCCATTTCTTGGGCCCGCTCGCGACGCTTGTCGGGCAGATGGGCGTCGCTGGCCACCACTCGAAGGGCATCACGAACATGGCGCGTCATGACCTGCTGATCGCTGGCCGCACAGTGCCTGGCGGCGTCGAGGATGCACTCGCGAATCAGGCTGCGGTCAGCCCGGGTGAGGCGGGCCTCTTCCTTGACTTCGCCCCCGGTGATCATCAGGCGAGCGGTAATCTCCAGTTCGCCCAGCACATCGCGTTGCTCGTCACTGCCCGAAGCGTCTTCATCCAGGTCTTCGGTCGACAGACTGGCGACCTGGTCGGGGCGCTCGATCAGCCGCCGGGCATCGGCGAAGGGAGCCAGGCTCAAGCCGCTGCCGGGCTTGAGCTGAACCTTATTGACGGTCAGGCCGAGGGTGGCGAAGTAGTCGCCCTGCAGGCCGAAGGAGTTGCCAGCTTCGACAATGAACAGCCGCGGCCGATACACCGCCATGACTTGCATCAGGATCGAGACCAAGGTGGCCGACTTGCCAGCGCCGGTCGGGCCGAACAACAGCAGGTGACCATTCATGGAGCGGTCGAAGCGGGATAGGGGATCGAACGACAGCGGCGCACCACCTCGGTTGAAGAAGGTGATCCCTGGGTTGCCGGTACCGATGCTACGCCCCCACAGCGGCAACAGGTTGGCGACATGCTGAGCGAACAACAGGCGGGTGTACCAGTTCCGTTTATCACGAGCGGGGTTGTAGACCATCGGCAGCCAGCGCAGGTAGCTGTTGCAGGCGGCCACTTCATCGCCCTCACGCACCGGTTGCAGGCCGGCGCCGAGCAGTACGTTGGCGGCCTGGATCGAGCGCTGGCGCAATTGCGGCTCATCGGCGCCACGCAGGTACAGTGCCAAGGTGCCGCGGTATAGCTTGTGCTGGCGGCCAATCAGCGCGCGGGCCTCTTCCACGTCCTGGCGGGTCTGGGTCGAGGCCAGGTTTTCGCCGATGGCTTTGCGCGCCAAGCGGTTGAGTTGCTCCTCGAGCACATCCTGAGGTGTGATGACCAAGGTCAAGCTCAGGACGGCCTGCTCGGGTAACTGGTCAAACAGAGCGTTGAGCGCTTCACCCTTGCGGGTCTCGCCGGTCAGCTGGCCGATGTGGGGTGGCCTGCGCAGTTTGTCGACCACCATCACCGCGTGCGGCTGTTGATCGAAATACCAGAGCCCCTGCTCGCTGTCCGAGCGTGGCTCCTGAAAGAACAGTCGCTCGGCAAAGTCGTGGTCGAACGGTAGCGACAGCCCATCGCCGTCATCGATCTCCGGGTAGGGCACGCGTCGATAGAACGCCGCTGGTGATTCACCGGTGAGAGTCGGGGCCGGATTGAACCACGGCAGCAACCAGGCATAGAAATCCTGCCCCGTCAGCCGCCGAGGATTGACCCCGCAGGCCTGCAACGAGGCCATCAGGCGGTCACAGGTCCTTCCCAGCAATTGAGCGGGGTTTTGCCCTTCGTCGTCGGCCTGGTCACCGAGCCAGCGATAGACCACCAGCCGAATCCGTCGATTGCTGCCGCGCCAGGGCAGGTGCGACACGACATGGTCGTCGAACAAGCCGCCTGGCTTGGCAATGGCATCGAGGTGGTGTTGCATCGAGGTGAGGAAAGCTGCAGTGAAGGGGGTACCTGTCGCCCGTGGTGCAACGTACTGTTCCAGGCGCTCCAGGTACGGGGAAAAATCACTGTCGTCCTGACAGAAGAATTGCACCACCCAAGGCGCCTGGTCGAGCTCGTCTAAGCTGTCCTGCAGCGCATCCTCCAACGCATCGCGCGCCGCCATCAGCCATTCGGGCTCACGGCCCTCGGTGCCGATCGGCTGCAACTCGAACACGGCGCCCACCGAGCGGTTGTCGTCGAGTAGAAAGCACTGCTCCTCCTCGAGGTATTCGACCCAGGGTAAGTGGTCGGTAAAGCTGGGGTTGTGCGCATACTGCGTAGCTTCGTCCGCACGCGTTGCGCGCCGACGCTGCGCGGCGCGCCAGGGCTGCCAGCGCTGCGATGTGCGATCTGCATCCTCGTCCATCACAGATCGTCCAGGCGCTCGCCGGGTAGTGCGTACTGGACCTTCTCGTACAACGGGAACACGGTCGAGTAGCCGGGCACCGGCGCCTGCTGGGTGCCGGCCAGGTGCGGGTAGACGTACATCACCAGGTCGGGATTAGGCAGGCGTGGAAACTGGGCGCGGATCTCGTTGGCGGCTGTGCGGGTGTAGGCGCTCTGGTCCTTGATCAGGCGCTCAGGATCGAGCACCGGCCGACGCAGTTCGCCGCGAGCCTCCTGCAACTGCTGCTGCGTGCCGACCGCGCCACCGCTGTTCCAAATGTCCAGCATGGTGTGGTCGCCATGGGGCAGCATTTCGTCCTTGCTGGTGGTGCAGCCCGCCAAGTGCAGGCACAGCAGCAGGCTAATCCAGGTCCAGTACCGAAACGGATGGGCGTTCATGATTCACTCTCCGGCCTTTGGGTTCGTAATCGATGCTGATTTCGTGATCTAGGTGCAAGGCCACCTTGGCCCCCGGCGGGACGTAGATCGCGGCAAAGGCTTCGCCGTAGAGCTTGTTGATCCAGTCACGAATGTCGCCGATGCCACCGCTGATGACCGAGTTCAGCGCGCTGTTGCCGCTGTTCTGCGACAGCCCCAGATTGCCGCTGGCCGAGTTGATGAACGAGGTGTTGGTTTGCTCGCTACCCAGCGCTGCCGCGAAGCCGGCGCCGGCCGCAGTGATCAGGCTCTGGCTGCCCAAGTACTGTTGGGCGTTGGAACGGCGCTCGCCGGCGATGCAGGGAATGCCGTAAGGGTCGGAGATGTAGCCCAAGCTCCCGCGGATCTTCTCGGTGTCCGAAGTCTGGGTACTGCTGCGGTTGCGGCTGACCACCTTCTGCGGCTGTGGCACCGTGCGAACGGTGCCGTCGCTGAAGACGAAGGTGATCGACTCGACCTGGCCGCGTACGCAGGACAAGGTCCAGTCACCGGCCGCAGTCCCGCTCATGACTGCACCGACAACGTCGGGCAGGTCGATGCCGTTGGCGGTGAGGTTGTCCGGTCCCACCAGCACCTTGAACGGATAGGGATCGTTCACCGTGCCGTCCACCGGCACGCGGCCAATCAGGGCGGTCATGGCAATCGAACCCATCAGGGTCGAGTTCTCGGGGATTGTGTAGACCGGCTTGGCACCCTCAGTCCGGGCCTCAGTGTTTTCCAGGTCGCGCTCGCCCTTGGCCACGGCGCGCAGATGGTCCTGGCCCCGGTCGATCGCGTTGTTGTCCAGGCCATGCAGATCCTTGAACTTTGACGTCAGCGCCGACAACGGTCCCTCAGTTTTACTGGCTCCTTCCTGGCCAGCACGTGTATTGGATGGCTCGATCCACTGCACCGCATCCGCCGGCAGTTGTGCTCCGGAGAATTGTTGCTCGTCACCAGGTTCGAGTCCAAAGCCCACAGGTACGTCGGATTTTACGGCCGGCTTGCTGGTGAGCTGGTCCTTGAGCCGGGACAGCAAACCCTGGGTCTCGCGGTGCTGTTGCTCGGCCTTCTGCCGGGCATCGTTGGCCTGTTGGCGCTGCTCGGTGACTTGCTGGGTGACACTGCTCAGCGTGCTCTGAATGCGACTGTCGATGTTGCCTTCGCGGGCGCGCAGCCGGTTGTTCTCGGACTGCAGCGTCTCATTGCCTTTCTTCAGCGACAGCATCTCGCTACGCATCGCCTTGACTTGGCCAATCAGCGTGGCCACGGTGTCGCGCGGCGTGTCGCCGGCAATGCCGAGGGCTTTGGCCTGTTCAGGGCTTAGGGCGGTGTTTTCGGGATCACGGACAGGTTGAGCGTCTGGTGAAGATACCCAGGATTTGCCGATGATCAGCACAATCCCCAGCAGGACCGCAGGTACCAGCCATTTCAGCACACCGTTAGCTTTCATGATCGGCAGCCTCCGGCGCTGGCGGTGGCAACAGCAGCGCGTGCCTCAGGTCGCCGCCGCGGGTGACGAGGTACGCCACGGTGGTGTCTTCAGGTGTGCCGGCGTGCCCCAGGTACTCGTGCTGGAAGGTAGCGGCGTACAGCGTGGCCTGCAGGTGACGCGGGTCCAGTGTGACCTTGGCCGACCCACGGTTGACGATCTTCACCGCCGTCACCCAATAATTACCCAGCCGCCAGGCGGCAAGTCCCTTGATGGAGACGTGCTCGGTCGGCAGGAGCGTGCTGAATCCAGAAGACTCGCCCAGCGGGACCAGACGCACCCCGGGCAAGGGCGCCACGGTGCGCAGCGGCGCATACAGGTTCTGGGCCGCGAAGCGGGTCAGCACCACCGGTACCGGCGTCGCTGCCGGTGCTGCATCCTTCGCGGTTTCCACGTCTGGTGCCTGGGCCTGAGCCACGATCTTGACCGGCTCCAGCGTCTCGCTGCCCTGGAGCGCTTCAATGTCGACCAGGATGATGTCGCCTGACTTTACCGACTGCAGCTGCAGTCGGGTCGGGGGGATGGCTTCCGACGCACGCAGGTACACCGTCCCGCCAACCGATTGCACACGCAGCTTATTGGTAATCGCACCGGGCAATCCGACGCGGACATCCTCATCCAGCATCAGGATACGTTCCTGACCCACCGTCAACGGCACTGCCAGCGGCAAGCGGTCCCAGTATTTGACTTCGACGGCGCCTGCGGCTGAACACCACCCGGCCACCGACACCAGAATCAGGATCAAGACACCCATCATCACGCACCTCCAGGCAGCGTCAGCTTCTGCGGTGTGCCTTCGTAACAGTCCAGGGCCAGGCCCCATTTGTTGCGTTCGGGGTCGACGTCGAAGCGCACCACCCGCAGCGGATAGCGCACGACCACGCGCTTCACCGGTTCGGCGGCGTAGTATTCGTCGGCATTCAGGTCGAGCTTGACCAGCCAGCTGTGCTTATCCAGCTGCTTCACCCGCAGATCGGGATCATCGCTGTAGCCGCGGCCCAGCACTTCGTACACGCCGCGCACGCGACCGCGCAGTTCGCCGGCCGCCTTGCGGTACTCGAAGTCACCATCGAAGAAGGCCTTGCACGCCGGTGTCAGGTAGGGCTGAAGGGCAAAGATGGCGCGGTGGTAGTCGACCTCGCCATCGCTGGGCCAACGGTTTAGCTGACCGAAGATATACAGGGCGAAGGCATAGATATTCTCGGGCGGCACATCCCACCATTTTCGCGTGCTGCCGGAGCGCAGATCCGGCGGCACGTGGATGGTCAGTTCGGATGGTGCGGACTGCCAGCCATACCAGATGCCACTGCACAGCAGTGCCAGGGTCGCTACGGCCAGGCGCAGGCTGAAAATGTGCGCCTGCTGCGCATCCACCTTGTTGCGGAAGCGGCTCATGGAGTGGTCCTCGCAGGCCGGCGCGTGCGCCGAACCGTCCACGGGCCAGAATGCAGGATCAGGTACTCAGTGCCGATGCTCCAGTGCACCGCCAGCTGCCACTGCAGGCGTCGATACAACCAGGTCTCGGGGCGGGCGCGTTTGGCCCGGCGCAGCAGCTTACCACCGCCAAGCAATACCAGTGCCATGCACAGGAACATGCAGGTGGGGAGGGTGGCGATAGAGGCGGTGGCCAACGCCAGCGGCGCGCCGAGGACAACACCCAGTACTGCGCCGACAATCAGTGCGACCCACATCTCGTCATTGGTGAGGCCGCGAAGGACGGCTGGATCGCGGTTCAGGCGTTCTGGCAGGAAGGTCAGAGTGCCGTCGGGGAGGGTAGCAGGGGCGTCGGACATGGTGACCTCACAGAATCGTCGCGGCTTTGGTCAGGAACCACAGGATCACCACCACCAACAGCGCGCCGACGCCGACCACAGCGCCGAGATCCTTCCAGGTCTTGCGCTGGTTTTGCACGTCGGCGTAGACCGTGAGCGAGTGCCAGGCCACACCCAAAAAGGCGAGGGTTGCGATCAGTAGACCGAGCAGGATGCCGCCGTCGTAGGCGTAGTTCTTGATGGTGTCGATCAGTCCTGAGCCCTCCCCGCGGGAGGGCGCTTCCATGGTGGGCAGATCAGCCCAGGCGAGTGTCGAGCTCAGTAGCACCAAACTGGCGAACAGGATTTTCGAACAAGTAGCCCGCAGCGGAAAATGCGGGCGGTGGCAATGACGGGAGAGGTTCATGGCAAGTTCTCCTGGTTACGACAGCATGAAAAACATCAGCACGATCAGGGCGAGGGCTAGACGCAGCGTGCTGCCGCCGAGCGAGCCAAAATTGATGTTGCCGGCCGCCCAGCCGCGGTAGCCGGTCCACAGGGCCCAGGTGCACCAGAGCAACGCCAACAACAGCACCGAGGAGCGCCACAGTACCGAGCTGAGTTGCGGGGAAAACCCGGCCACGGCCGAGAACGCGCTGAGTTGAGCGTCAGTCATGCTCATCGGAGGGGCTCGAGTGGGGTGCTTCAGCACGGTACTGACCGGCCAGCTCGACCAGGTCAGCCGGCTGCGCGCGGGAGGGCGATAAGTATTGTTGGATGCCTTCACGTACACGTTCTAGGTCCGCCGCAACCCTCTGATAGTCGAATCGATAGCGCACTCCAGCGACATTTTCTGAGCCGCTTTGCGCACGATCAGCCAACTGTTCGATGGCAGTGAGCTGTCGTTGCACGAGTCCCAGATCCGAGCGCTCGCGACTTTCTTGTGCAACAGCCGGGAGTGTTGCTAGATAAATCACAAGCATCGGGAAGGCATAAGTCCTCATGGCATGCTCCAGAGCAATCTCTGGTCGCCACCTTTACCCAGCGGGCGAGTTGAGGCATGAGTTAAAAGGATTCTTGGCCTTTCGCTTTCTGTCGAGGTTGGCAGGAGTGGAGCAAGACTGGAGTTCAACCATTCAGGGGACGACCAATCTGCGAGCGTTGCTGGCCCCACGAATTCTGCAGCGAACGCCTGAGAAGCTGGCCAGCCATCAATGTCAGGGCGTGAAGCAGCCAGTTACGGCGAGCACTTTTTGTGAGAGCTGCGTCTGGGGATCAACATGATCCACCACTGGTCAATGACCTGGAGACCTGCTTACTTCCACGATGCGTGCCGCGTCCTTTGCGGGGGGCAAGCCGAAAAGGCGGGCGTAGTCCCGGCTGAATTGCGTGGGGCTCTCATACCCAACCTCGAACGCCGCCGCCATCACACTTCTGGCATTGGCCACCATGAGGGTGCGTGCTTGAAGCAGCCGCACGCGTTTTTGGTACTGCAACGGGCTCAGGTTGGTGACGGCTTTGAAATGCCGGTGAAATGCCGAAACACTCATGGTGGCGTGCTGCGCAAGCTCCTCTACTCTGATTGACACCGCAAAATGGCGGCGTATGTACTGAATGGCCTGGCTTACCCTTGCCAGTGCAGTATCCGGCGCGGCTATCTCCCGCAACATCCAGCCATGCGGGCCTTGCAACGCCCGGTACAAGATCTCGCGTTCATACACGGGCGCAAGGGCCGCAATCTCTTCAGGCTTGTCCATCAGGCGCAGCATACGTACCAAGGCGTCCATCAGCTCTGGCGTGACGGCTGCCACGGAAAACCCTGGTTGATGTTCATACTGCCCGGTCGGCCTTGGCAGGTCGGCGAGCAATGTCGTCAATACCAACGGGTCGAGCGTCAAGCTCACAGCCAGGTAGGGTGCGCCTGACTCGGCGGCATGCACCGTGCCCACCGAGGGTAGGTCGATGGACATGACAAAGTAAGTCGCAGGGTCATAGCGCAGGGTGCGATCGCCCACAGTCATCGACTTACTCCCTTGCAAGATCAAGTTGATCATGGGGTCGTAGACAGCAGCCAGCATGTGCTCCGGGATTTTGCCCTGAACCATGGCTACACGCGGGATGCCCGTCTCGGTGCGGCGGTTTTCGGCTCTGGCGGCCAAAGCGCGCAGTTCATCAATTTGAGTGGTCATGGCTGGCATGCTGACGGCAGCGAGCGATGCCGTGCAAGCAAAAAGCAGAAACAGGCAGGATCGAAGCAGCAATGGGAGCGTATGCAATCCGCGATCTGATTACTGTGAGGGCTTAGTTGATCGCTAGCGGAGTAGCACATGGGCGTTATCGTCATAACAGGCGGCAGCCGGGGCATTGGCGCCAGTACGGCACACCATCTGGCCCGGCGCGGCATGGGTGTCATCCTTACCTACAAGCGCAGCTCGGCTGCCGCACGGCAGGTAGTCGCTGACATTGAGCACTTCGGTGGCAGAGCAGTTGCACTGGAATTGGATGTTGCTGATGTCGGTAGCTTTATCGGCTTTCGCGAGGCCGTCATCGAGGCGTTGCAAGGAAACTGGGGCGTCAGCGGGCTTGCCGGGCTGGTAAACAATGCAGGGCACGGCCTTTTCAACCCGCTGGAATCGGTCAGTGAGCACCAGTTTGACGCGCTGCTCAGCGTGCACCTGAAAGGCCCGTTCTTTCTCACCCAGGCCTTGTTGCCGTTGCTGGAAGCGAACGCTTGCATCGTCAACCTGACCAGTGCCACTACTCGCGTGGCAACGGCGGGTGTTGCGCCCTACGCCTCCTTCAAAGGGGGGTTAGAAGTGCTCACCCGTTACATGGCCAAGGAGTTCGGCGAGCGTCGTATTCGTGCCAACTCGGTTTCGCCGGGTGCAATCCGAACTGAGCTGGGCGGTGGTTTGAACGAAGAGTTCGAGGCGTTGCTGGCGTCCCAGACGGCGTTGGGCCGGGTGGGCGAACCCGAGGATGTGGCGCGCGTCATCGGCACGCTGCTGTCCGCCGAGGGCGCCTGGATCAGCGCCCAGAACATTGAAGTCGCCGGCGGTTACAACATCTGAGCACAGGAGCGTTTTCAATGCTTGACCACATTTTCCTTTCAGTAAGCAATATCGAACGTTCCATCCGCTTCTATGACGCAGCCCTGACGCCACTTGGCATAATGGCGCGGCTGAATTATGACGGCATGGACGGGCCACCTGGGCATCCCGACCTCAAGGGTTTCGGTGCCAACGGTCGGATGTTTTTCTGGCTGCGCAAAGGCATCGTCGAGGGAGGCGCCGTGCATGTCGGCTTCGTCGCCCGCAACAAGGCTGAAGTGGACGCGGCCTATGCTGCGGCCATGCGTCATGGCGCCATCGACAATGGTGCACCTGGCGCCCGCTTGCACTATGACCCTGATTACTACGCTGCCAATGTGCTGGATCCGGACGGGTACAGCCTCGAATTCGTTTACAAGAAATGGCAGCACGCACAATGAAAAAACTTCTGATCTACGGCGCCACGGGTTACACCGGCCGCATGGCGGCAGAGCGGGCAAAAGCGCTTGGGCTGAATGTTGAAATTGCCGGGCGCGATCGTTCGCGCCTGGCGTCACTCGCTGATCAGTTGGGTGTACATTTTCGGGTGTTCAATGCCGATGCCAACGCCGTGGCGTCCTTATCGGGCATTTCGGTATTGCTTAACTTCGCAGGGCCGTTCGCGCATACGGCTGAAGCGTTGATGCGTGCTTGCCTGAAAGCAGGTGTGGACTACCTGGACATCACCGCAGAGATCAACGTTTACCGATTGGCAGAGAGGCTTGGCACTGAGGCGGTTTCCCATTCCGTCATGCTGATGCCTGGTGTCGGTTGGGACGTTGTGCCCACCGACTCCCTTGCCGTACACGTTGCCAAACGGGTCAAAGATCCGTTCGCACTGAATATCGCGCTTCACGTACCAGGCTCGATGTCCCGTGGATCGGCCATGAGCGTCAACGAAATCATCGGTGCAGGCGTACTTGCCAGGGTCGATGGCGAACTCGTTTCAACGGCTGATGCCACGCCACGCCATTTTGACTTTGGGGAGGGGCCGGTACTCTGCGCACCCTTGTCATTCGGCGACCTGATAACCGGCTGGTATTCGACTGGCATCGCGAACATCGCGATGTTCGTTCATGTATCAGGCGATGCATTTCCCGAAGGCGACATGTCTCGATTGCCTGATGGGCCCAGCGCTGAAGAGCGAAATGCTCATCGAGCGCGGGCAGTGGTAGAAGTGGTGGGAGCAGATGGATCAATCGCTCGCTCCGTGATCGAAACGGTCAACGGTTACACCTACACGCCTTTGTCCGCAGTGGCAGCTGCGGTACGGGTACTGAACGGTGAGCGTCACTTAGGTTTTGCAACACCAGCTCAAGTCTTCGGGAGTGGATTTGCCGAAAGCATCGTGGACACGCACATGACTGACTTTTAATCACAAAAAGCTTGGGCCGCTGTTTAGTTCGATGGGCTGGTATGGGGTGACATCAGCCATTCAAAGATATTTTTTGAACGTTGTAGCGGTGATCGCGACCATGAAACCCAGCAACGCAGCAGAGGGGATTAATACCCAGTTCGGATTCAGCGACCAAGGGAGCGACAGATAGATTACCCAAGGGCTGATCAACAGCGGTAGTAATGTGCGCTTGGCTCGGTGATAGACAAAGCTGCTCTCCCTGCCCGCCCCGAACTTGCGGAGGTCGCGGCGCATCAACCCGTCGACTATGCCGGTGAGCACCGTAAGCAAGAACAGGGGAGTGGCCAAAGTGAGAACGGTCAGGCGCACGACGAAAGTGCAGACCGTGAACAGGGCCGCCAGCAGGTATTCCTGTCCAGCGACATACGCTTGAGCTAGCTGTCCTTGCAACGACGGCTCGCGAGTGAGTAGTTTCAGCTGGATGTCAGATTGTACCCAACCGGAGCGGACCACAACCCAATCGTTGAGGCGCTCAAGGATTTTCGCGGTCGCTTGCGCCGGCTCCTGCACGAGTAGCGAGCTCCTGAAGTGGCTGCTAAGCCATCCGAGCTCTTTCAGCCACATGCTATGGCTATGATGCCAGCCTTGTTCTGGCCAGAGCCACAGGATACCCACGAACTCCACAATAATGGAGAACACCAAGGAGGCGAACAGCAGGCCGAGCAATCGCAGGCACAGCTCAAGCGTGCCGAAGATCAGCCTTGGTTGTCGTTGTGTCTGAGGCGGGTTGGTTGCGGTAGTAGGCATTAGAGGCTCCCAGGTGTTGGCTGTCTACCAGGTGATCACGAGGCCGATTTGCGTCCCGGTGGCGGCATGTCGGGATCGAAGTCGACAGTCGGCGCACCGCCGGCACTGCTCCACCAGCTTCCCGCATTGGCGTTGTAAGACTCGCGCATGCGCGCAGCCAGGGCCTGCAGATTCGCCGGCATCGCATCGTCGCTAGCCGGTTTGGGCAGCGGAATCCGTACCTTCCACAGTTGCCCGCCTTCCTGGAACGAGAACATCTGGCCCTTGGGCAGAGCGATGATGTGTGCGGGTTCAATCAGCGGCACGGCGGTGGAAGTGACCCGGTCCTGTGAGGAGGAGGTGAAGTCGGTGCGGGCGTCGGGATCAGCGGTGTCGGTTGCGCCGGAGACCAGGGTACGGGTCTGTACGTTTACCTTGGGCAGTTGGTTGGTCAGCAGTTCGGCGGTC
This sequence comes from Pseudomonas sp. TSO6, assembly GCF_056098905.1. Taxonomy (NCBI): domain Bacteria; kingdom Pseudomonadati; phylum Pseudomonadota; class Gammaproteobacteria; order Pseudomonadales; family Pseudomonadaceae; genus Pseudomonas; species Pseudomonas sp. TSO6. The sequence goes on from NZ_JBLZWV010000026.1 coordinate 24,727, forward strand.
GCGGTTTCCCGTACGCGCAGCATCTGCAGCGTGTTGAAGTTGCCGATGACCTGGCCGGCCTTGGCCCGGCTGCCGATACGTGCCTCGATGTCGCTCAAGGTCTGGGTGTAGGCGGTGACCTGGATGCCGGCACCGCCGCCTTTGTTGATCAGTGGGATGAACTCGTCGCCCATCAGCTCGTTGAACTCGTCGGCGTGGAGGTTGATGGGCACCTTGTCGGCCGCGCTGGAGGAACCCGGCAGGCCGTGGTCGATGCCGTGTTTGTAGATGTGTCCGGCCACCGAGACAAGGTCGGCAAACATCGAGTTGCCGACCGCTGCGGCGACCTCGGCATCGGAGAGTGCATCCAGGCCGACGTAGACGATGCCGCGTTTGCGGATCACCTGCAGCCAGTCGAAGATGGGTCGTGGATCGTTCAGGTCGGAATAGTTGGGGGCCAGCAACTGGGCTGTCTTACCACTGGTGAGCTTTTCCAGCAGCGGCAGCAGCGAGGCGACGATCTTGTCGAAGTACGTGCGGTCGTAGCGCACCGCCGAGCGCAGGCCGTCCATCACCGGATCGAAGAGGCGCTTGGCCGTCAGGTACTGCTCGATGGCGACCACGCGTTTCTCGCGGCCAATCATGTGCCGTGGCACGTTCTTCTCATTGAGCCGAGCTTCGAGATCGACAATGGTCTCCCAGGCCTGCGGATCATGTCGTGCGAAGAAGTGCTGGGCGTATTCGATGAACAGCGCATCAATGTTCACCACGTGCCTCTGGATCTGCAGGTAGTCGGGGCGCCGGCCGAGCTCGATCAGGGCCCGGGCGATGATGTTGACGAAGCGCCAGGCGAACTCGCGAAACGCTGCAGAGTTGCCTTCACCGCTCAGCTGGCCAGCGATGCGGGTGGCCACTTCCGAGATGCGACCGAAACGGCCGATGGCGTTGTAGCGTGCGGAGATCTCCGGCCAGCCCAGGTGGAAGACGTAGAACTCGTGTTCGCGGCCGGCTCGTCGTGCTTCCACGAACATGCGCTTGAGCAGGTCGGCATCGCCTTTGGGGTCGAAGACGATCACCACTTCCTGGCTCGGCCGGTGGATGTCCTGGGTGATGTAGACCTCGGCCAGCCGCGTCTTGCCGACCCGGGTGGTGCCTAGCACCAGGGTATGGCCTACACGCTCGCCCAGTGGCAGGGAGGCTTCCTGCTCGTTGGGCTCGACGCCATGCAGCAGTGGTGAACCGCCCACGGGCGGCAGTGGGCGTACCGGGTTGAGTGGGCTGTCCCAGGCCGTCATCCGGGGCAGGAAGGAGAGCCCTGGTGGCGCTTTTTCCAGCACGTGCTCCAGGCGCCGTGCCCATTGGTAGGCCGCTGACTGGTTGACGTAGCGGGCGAGCGCGGGGTCCTGCGCCTCCAGCAATCGCTGGGTGTGCAATCGGTTCCAGCGAAAGCCGCGACCCATGAACAGGCGCTTGCTGCTGATCGGGATCTGTCGGCTGGTCAGCGAGTAGCGGGGCAGGCGGCGGATGTTGCGCCGATAGCGCAGGATAATGCGGGCTTCATTGAGGCGCTTGAGGCCGAAGGCGGTATAGGCCAGGGCCATGCCAGCGCCAATCTCCGGTGACAGCGCCACCGCCCAGGGCGAATGCAGGCACAGCGCGCTGGCACCGGCACAGATCCCCACGGTGTACAACTCCACCGCTGGGCGCAGCAAAGATTCCATCGCATGATCGCCCATGACGGTTCCTCACTGCTCCAGGCCGGTTGGTGTGATCAATACCGGGTAGTGTTCCAGCTCCAGCCGCTCGGCGATGTCGTCGCCACTGACCGGCCAGATGCTCAACGTAGGTGCTACCGCCTGGATACGCTGCAGCGCCGCCGCATCGGCGACCTCAACGGCCAGGCCGTTGGCGCCCAAGCGCTTCAGCGACGGCGCGTGCTGCGCCAGCCACGCCAATGAGGCGGCGTCCGCGCCCACCAGGAACAGCGGGACCATGCCTGGCAAATCCAGCGCTCTGCGTGGCACCTCACCCGGCGTGAGGCGCGCACTGTGCACCGGCAATACCCAGCTCAGTGTGCGTGGGTCGGCTCGTTCAACCGGCGCGACCGATTCGGCGGCCATGGCAGGGGGCGTTGGCACAAGCCATGCCCCGGTAGCCAACGACCCCAATAGCCCGCAGATCAGTGCGCCCCGGCGAACTTCAATCATGAACGTGGCCCTCCGCGGCTAGGTGTGGCGACTTCAAGGCGCTGCCAGTGCTGGTTGAACTGCATGCGGTAGCGCTCCGCCGGGGGCCCGCCCGCAGGCCGGTGGTAGCGGCCCGCGGCGATGACCCAGTCACCGACGTTGGCGTAGTGCGCGCGCAACAGGTCAGCGGTGACGGCGAGGTTTCTGCGCGGATCGAGGGCATCGCAGGCGGTGGGGTAACGCTCCGGGTGGTAGCCCAGGTTGGTTTGACCCAGGCCGACATCGATGCGCTTGGGATCATGCCGGCTGAGCGCCACGGTGAGTGCGCTACAGGCCTGGGCACGGGTGGCGAAGCGCTGCGGCGTGCCGGCCACATTCAAGGTCCACGGCCAGGGAACAAGCCGACCACGCAGCGGCGTGCCGCTCTCCTGCTGGGCAATGGCAAACAGCACCGAGGCCGGGATGCCGGCCTGGGCGGCGGCCAACTGGTACGCCGGTGGAGGGAGGCCGCCTGCTTGGGCGAAATTCACACCCATCAGGGCTAGGGCGAGGGTCAGTCGACGCGTAGCCATTTCCCTTCCACCTGTTGAAAGCGTGCGGGCAGGGGGCGGCTGGCGCCGAGGGCGAACCAGCGGCCGCGGTCGTGATTGAGGGTGATTTGGCCGCTGCTGATCCGGGCCAGGGTAATGCCCACCTTGCGCGCCCATTGTCGAATGCGCGCATCGTCACCCTGGCTGCCCACCAGGTAGACGTCCAGGTGGGCGCCTGTGCTCAACCATTGGCGGACGCTGGCCTCACAGGTCGAGCACGGGTCCTCCACAAACACGGCATAGCGGGGGGGGCCCGACGGGGAGACTGCATCGCCCATCCCCTGCACCGGTAGCAGTCCCGGGAACAGCCGCGCCCAGGCTGCGGTGTAGGCTTTTTGATAGGCCAGTTCGCGCTCGGCGCGCTTGGCTTCAAGGCGCACCTGCAACTCGGCGTAGCGCTGACGCTCCTGGTCAGAATCGGCTTCCACGCCCAGGGTGGTTAGTGGGTCGAGTTGCGGAGACCAGTACTGGCGAGGACCGCTCTGCAGGCGCTCGAACCTGGCCCATTCATCATCGGTCAGGCCCCAGGCCTTGGCCTGTGCTGCGGACCGCTCTAGCTGCAGCGGGGCCTGCTCGCTGGACTGCAGCTCCGTTTCAACCATGGCGGGTGCACTCCATCCCGATTCTGGCACCAGGAAGATGGGGAATAGGAGCAGCGAGAGAGTGATGAACCGGGCCATATGCACCTCGTCACGGCAGGGGCAGCGAACGTTCGCCGAGGCCAGGCACCTGGAATACGGCCCGGTTCCGGCGAATGGTCTTGAGCTGCCAGCCGTTCAGGCTGTCACCGGGCTGCAGCAGGTGGACGGTCGATAGGGCATGCGCGCAGGCTGGTTGAGCCGAGACAAACCGGACGTCGCCCCGGGTCTCGACACCCAGCAAGGTGAATGGCTGCGTCGGGTTTTGGTTTTTTGCGGCCGGTTTGGCAGGGGCTGCAGGCTGGCGTTGTGTGGATGGCGCAGTCGGTCGAGCCTCAAGGGCGTGGACGGCGGTTTCGGTGTTGCCCAATCGTTGTTCCAGCGCGACCAGATCGGACTTGGTCGGACCTCGAGGTAGGGCTTCAATGGCCTTGAGCGAAGCGTTCACCTCATCCAGCTGTCTGCTCAACGTCGCGAAGGTCGCGTCCTGCTGGCGCTGGTGCTCGCCGAGCGCTTTTATTTGAGCTGGAAGTGCCCCGAAGGTGGCGCCGAGTGCATCGAGGTCCCGCCGCAACGACGGGACTGGATCGGCTGGCGCATTATCAGCGGCGACTAGGAGCGCGGTCAGTTGTTGCTGGTGGTTGTAGGTCACTGCGGCCAGTACGGCGGCGCCGAGGCACAGAGCCCCGAGCACCAGGGCCTGAAAGTGATGAACCTTCATGGCGCGATCTCCAGGGGCGGGCGAGGTGGGGCTGGCACCGGTGCGCGAAGCGCATAGCACACGTTGCGTTGGACCGGGTCGATAACGAGCCGCCAGGCCGGGCCGCCAAGGATGGTCAAGGCGTCAAGCAGCGCCATCGGCCCGAGTTGGTGCTGGACCGCCGGCAGGGGACGGCTGAACAAGGTGGTGACCTCGGCGCGGTTGGCGCAGAGCGAGTAGCCCGAGCGCTGCAACACGTGGCGCAGGGCATCACCGACCGTCGCGTGCAGCGCCGGTGAGATCTGCACGGTGATGAGCTGGAACAACGGCTGACGCTGCTCCAGCGTCGGTCGCGTGCTGACTAGGGTGTAGCGGTCCTGGCGGACCCACGCCGGTGACACCGACAATGGTTTGGCTGGGGTAGCTGGAGCTGCTACGGGGGCGGCTGGCGCCATCGGTGGGGTGATGGCAGGCGGCATGGTGCAGCCCGCCAGCGTGAGCATCAGGACAAGGCAAGGAAATGCGGGCGTGTGCATGAGCAGGTCTCGACAGAAGTTGCGGATACCTTGGCAACGCGCGCGAGCTGTACCCACTGAAAAACCGAAGTTGGCTGGCCGGTTTATCGGGCCTAACACATAAAAAAGGCGCCCTGCAGGGCGCCTCGGGTCAATCGTCAGTAAACACCGGCAGTCCTGCCAGCGGGGCTGCATCGGGATCAAACACCAGGAAACGCGTGTCGGCCTGGCCGGCCAGCAGCAACAGGGTCATCAACACCGGCGGTACCTGCTCGTCCAGCAGGCGCGTGCAGACCTCCGCCGCTGAGCAACCGAGGCCCTCCACTTGGGCGCTGCGGTGCCAGGGTGTCGAGTACAGCTTGCAGCCGACGGAGCGGTTGCTGACCAACGGGAAGCATTCGAAGAAGCCGCCAGGTCGTTCGCTGCGGGCAAGCTGCTCAAGGTAAGCGTACTCGTCGGCCGGTAGGTGGGATGAGCTGATCTCCCAACTGCGGCTGTACTGGCCGGTGGCAAAGGACAGCTGCAGCATCAAGTGGTCCGCCGCTTCCCGGCTGGGAAGATCGCCGAGGTGTACCGGGCCACTCAGCCGCTCGGCGGTGACCTGGTACAGCACGGTGGTGACCACACCGTCCGCAGGCAACTGCATGCGAAGAAAGCCAGACACATCCTGACCTTCTGTGATGACGGCGCAGTCGTCATCGAATACACAAGCCTGGCAGTTGATGTGATCGTCGTCCAAGTCCAATTGGGCGGTGTGCAAAGGACGGTAGCAGGGCGGGCACTGGTCGTCGTAGTGGATCTGTACCACACGTTCGCAGGAAAACGCATGGAAGCCACGGGCAAAGGGGTTGGGGGTTGAGGTGAGCATGGTGGCGCTCCAGGAAAAGAGAAGGCCACCCCATGCCGGCGGTGGCGAGAGAGAGGGTTAAATCCAGCCATATTCGGCCAGGGACAGGGGCTGACCTTCACCAACGATGATGTGGTCCAGAACGCGGACCTCGACCAGCGCCAAGACTTCGATCAGGCGCGTCGTCAGCACGCGATCGGCGCCGCTTGGCTCCGGGCAGCCGGAAGGGTGGTTGTGGCTGAGGATGACCGCGGCGGCGTTATGTGCCAGCGCCTTGACCACCACTTCGCGAGGGTAGACCGAGGCACCATCGATGCTGCCGAAAAACAACACCTCGAAGTCCAGCACGCGGTTGCGCGAATCGAGGTAGAGCAAGGCAAATACCTCGTGGTGGTAGGGCGCCAGGCGCAGCTTCAGGTAGGAGGCAGCGTCGGCAGGTGTGATCAGCACTTCGCCGCGCTGGAAGTAGCGTTGGTCCAGCAACTGCAGGGCTTCGCTGATCAACGCATCTTCGTGAGCGCGCTGGGTCAGGGCGGGGTCGAGGGGCTCGACCAGGGTCAATGGCGTTTTCATGAGCAGAACCTCGTGTGCAGGAGCCCTCCGGGAGGAGGCCCCGGTGGGTGGGATCAGGCGATCACAGGCGAGTGAAACGATGACGGGTGCCGTGCAATGGGGAATGACAGCCTTCGCAGGGTTGAGTGGAGAGGGGGGCGATGCCGATGCCGGTGTCCGGATCGAAATCAGCGCTGAGCGGCAGTAACGCTTGCACCGTCTCACGCATCTGCACGATTCGCTGGTCGACTTCGGCCTCGCTGTAGTACAGCGACAGTGCGCTGAAGTCGTCGTAGGCGACCGCTTGCAGACAGTCTTCGCAGAGCCAGAAGCTTTCCATGCCAACCTCCGATGTGAATGGACAACAGGCGCTCTGAGAGCGCCTGCTGCTGGCGGTCAAACTGCCTCAGGCAGACTGACATGCATCGGTGGAGTTACGGGCGGCGGTCGGAGTCGGCTCGCGCTGACCGGAGTCACCGTCAGTGTCTGCCTTGTCCGTATCCGCCTCCGCTGGCTCAACCGCGTCAGAGGCAGCGTCGGTGCGGGCGGGCGTACGGTAGCTGAACTGGCCATCGACCTTGATCCACTCGATGAAGATCAGACGGCCCTTGAGGCTGGCGCCGGGTTGCCCCTTACGTTCGCCTTTCTCGTACAAGAAGGGATCCACCCAGAGGTCGCCGATGCGAAAGGCGATCAACACCTTGCGTTCGGCACGGACGTCTTCCAGGTGTTCACGGATCAGCCGGTCGGCTTCACCGCTGGCGACCTTGCAGTCGAAGCGGGTGTACTCGACGTCGTCCGAGGCACCGTGCAAGGCAGTGATGTCACAGGCCATGAACGCTTGGCCGCGGCGAACCGGGACTTCGCGAACACGGTTCAGGTAACCGATGCCTTGGGTGTGCAGGTTGAAGTAGGTGGTGGGGGCGTTATTGCTCACAGTAGTCATGGTGGATCTCCTGTTCAGCAGAAACGCGGATATCCACCGGCCCTGGCGGCTGGTGAGTTCCGCAAGGGGAGGTGCAAAAGCGTGATCGGTAGAGAAGGCGCTCATCACCGAAAGGTCGGTGACCGTGCGAGCTGCCGAGCGCGAGTCGCACTTGTGGGAGAACCACCCGAAGCGGGCGTAGCCTTGAAGGTCCTGGCTACCTGGGTGCTGTCAACGACAGCGGTGTGAAGCTCATCTATAAAATACAACAAAAGGCCCGTCAACCACGGTTTGGAGGCTGTCTTTACCGGTGGATACGGGTGGCCCTCGGTGGAATTTCGGCGGCGAAAAAATAGCCCGACGGTCATCAGGCTAGGAGGAGTTGGACCACCCTTGACCCGGCGATGTGACACCGGAGTCCGTCGCAAGCTCTCCGCTGTCGATCCACCTGGATCAACCGACCCTTGTCGTGGCCTGGGTCGGAATCAACTGGCACGCATCCGCGCACAAAAGGTGCCCAGTGTTTCGCCGGCGGGCACCGGAGCTGAGCATCGTCGCCGAAGCGGATGAACCCTGAGGCCTGGCACAAGCCACACGGGTCATCCGCCTTGGGAACTTGGAACGCTTAAAAGACATCCGCAGATGCGGTGAAGGTAGGCTCCGAACTCTACGAGTCTGACCGAACTGCCCGGAGCGAATCGGTCTCGGTCGCCAAGCGGCGAGGGGCCAGATCACTACACCAGCGCTGTGGCGTGCCGTCAAGTCATGCGTTTTTCGAACGCTTGGATTTCGCCACCGGCTTGGTGCCCTTGCATTCCGGGTAGCGATCGCACGACCAAAAGCTGCCGGTACGACCTTTGCGCTGGCGCATGGTGCTACGGCACACCGGACATAAGGGGCCCTTGTTGGTTGGTGGGCGCAGGGTAAGGTTGGCGTTACTGCGCACCAACCGGGTCAGCCATTCCGCCTGCTTAGCGAGAAAGGTCTCGACGCTCAACTGGCCCGACTCGATGCGGTCCAGCGCCTGCTCCCACAGCGCGGTCATGACCGGGTCGGCCACCTCCGGTGGCACGGCTTCGATCAAGGTGTGGGCTGCGGCGGATGCGGCCAAGCTGCGCTTTTTCTTACTCAGGTACCTGTGATCGATCAGGCCCTGAATGATAGCCGCGCGGGTGGCTTCGGTACCGAGCCCGCAGCTGTCCTTGAGCTTCTGCTTGAGCCGCGGATCGGCCACCTGATTGGCGATGTTCTTCATCGCCTTGACCAGCGTGCCCTCGGTGTAGGCCTTGGGGGGCTGGGTGCGGTGTGCGTTGAGCGTGGCGTCGATCAGCACCACCGTCGCTGATTCGCGTAGCGTCGGTAAGCGCTGAGCTTGCTCTGCTGGCTCGTTGCTGTCGGCCTCGTTGATCACTGCCTTCCACCCGCGAACCAGGATCTGCTTGCCCCGCGCCAGCAACTGGTCGGACTGGTTGTGTAGCTGCGCCTGGGTCTTCAAGTACTCGTACTCGGGCAGAAACTGTGCAAGGTAGCGGGCGCGAATCAGCGCATAAACCGCCTGCTCGCGCTCGGAGAGCTGTGCCAAGTCCAGCTTGACGGCGGTGGGAATGATGCCGTGGTGCGCAGTGATCTTGTCGCTGCTCCAGGCGCGGGAGCGGCGGCTGGGATCAACTTCCGTCAGGATTGCCCCCAGTGAAGGCGCAGCGGCAGCTAGGGCGTGAAGCACACGCGGCACCTCATCAAGCATGCTCTCAGGAAGGTAGCCGCAATCGGTCCGTGGATAGGTCGTCGCCTTGTGAGTCTCATACAGGGCTTGGGCGGTAGCCAGGGTCTCCTGTGCACCCAACCCCAGCTTGGCCGAGCAGATCTCCTGCAGCGTGCCCAAGTCAAAAGGGAGCGGAGGGCCTTCGCGCACGCGCTCGACTTCGACGCTTGCGATCTGCGCGGTACCGGCTTGAGCGAGGTGTTTGAGCGCCTGCTGCGCGGCGGTTTCGTCGACACAGCGTCCAACCGCATCGCAGAGCGCGGCCGGGGGTTCCCAGCGCGCTTGAAAGCGGAGCCCGTCCTGCTCCAGTTCTGCATCGACGGTCCAGAATGGCTGCGGCACAAAGCTGGCGATCGCCCGATCGCGCTCGACCACCAGGCGTAGGGTTGGCGTCTGTACACGGCCCACCGGCAGCATGCCATCGAAGCCTGCCCGGCGGCCGAGCAGCGTGAACAGCCGGCTCAGGTTGATCCCGACCAGCCAATCGGCACGGGAGCGGGCGAGCGCACTGTGGTACAGCGGCAGGGTCTGCTCACCTGGACGCAAGCTGGCCAAGGCCCGGCGGATCGAGACCTCATCCAGCGCGGAGAGCCACAGGCGCAGAATGGGCCCCTGGAACTGACAGCGCTCGAGGATCTCCCGGGCGATCATCTCGCCCTCGCGGTCAGCATCGGTGGCGATGACTACCTCGGCGCACCTACGCAGCAGTTGGTCGATCACTTTCAGCTGACTGGCGACTTTCGGCTTGGATACCAATTGCCAGCGGCTGGGAATGATCGGCAGGTCGTCCAGCGACCAGCGCTTGTAGTCGCCATAGGATTCAGGCGGCGCGGTTTCCAGCAGATGTCCGACGCACCAGGTGACGGTGATGTTTTGGCCGGTCAGACAGCCATCGCCACGCCGATTGGCCTGCAGCACCCTGGCGATATCGCGGGCTTGGGATGGTTTCTCGCAGATGAACAGGCGCATACATGGGCCCTCTCGGTGGGTACCGACAGGGTGGGGGTGTGGTCGCGGAATGCCAGGGTAAATCTGAAGGTGCCGAGTTCATATCGGCGAATGACCGCTATTTGCGTTGGGCGAGGTGGCTTGCCAGCGTTTTCAGAGACTCCAAAGCGAACTGCTTATCCGCATCATTGAGCTCCTTGATGATCGCGTTTATCTGCACGCCCAAGTCTTGCGGGCGAGGGCTGATTGCCAAGAGTAGTTCATCGGCGGGGCAGCCGTACAAGTCTGCCAATTGCAGCAGCTTGGATACCGAGAGCTCAACGAAGCCTCGCTCCAATCGCGACACGGCTTCGCCGGAAATCCGTAGGTGTTTCGCCGACCTGCGCCTGGGTCAAGCGTCGGGCGCGACGATACTTTGCCAGCTGGCGACCAATGTGATGTGGGCTAGGCTCTTTGACGGGCAATGGGGGCGCTCTCCAATTCGACCTATATGGTCGAGCAGCACCCCAAAGATGTGAACGACTCATAAGGTTGACTAGCAACGATATGAGGCGTATCACCGAAATTATGTTGGATGACACGAGCGTCACCACGGAGGCAACAACTTGCACGGAACCCAGCAGAGTGAGGCGGATACGCTAGCGATCAAGGCCTACGAGCTGTTCATGGCCACCCATCTGGAGCCGGACAAGGATGAGGCGCGCGCCCGGTTGATTGCCTGGGTGCAGGAGCGCCCGGCGCACTGGCGGGCATTCCTTGCCCTAGACCAGTACTTGGCTGAAGTGAAGCAAATACTGGAAAGTGAGCGACGTAGGACTGCCCGGCGAGAATGAAACAACCGCAGCAGCCAGTGTTGCCCGCTGAGCTGTTTGCACCGTCCCAGTAGTAGCGCGCTGCGGGCGTTGATTCCACTGAGTACCACGCATTTATCCGGATTTGCGTGGCGCTTTCTTGCTACCCCCCTTGCGCGATGAGCTGGCGTTGTCGCTGGCTTTCTCGCGCATGGTCACCGAGGCCAGGCGGTGTGGCAGGATACCGATGCGCCGCGCCTCCACTTTGAACGTCACCCGCGCGTTGTCTTCGCTGTCCTCCCATTCCTCCTTGACCGTGCGCCCCTCGACCAGAACGCGCATCCCCTTCTGGTACAGTGTGCTCCAGTGCTCGGCGTCACGGTTCCAGAGCTCGACCGGCGCCCAGTAGCCGCCGCGATCCTCGTAGCCACCTTCGCGCGGCACTGGGTTGTCGAAATAGACATTCAGTCGCAGCAGGCGCCGCGGTTCATCGGGGTTGCTGTTGAACTCCTGATACTCCGGAACGCTGCCGATGTTGCCTTCACCAACAAACAAAGTACTCATGCGCGTTACTCCTCGGTAGGGGAACGGATTAGGGCGAGCTCGGCGACCTCGAGCTTGCCGACACCAGCGATGGCCTGGCGATACAGCGACTGCAGGCTGCTCATCTGCAGGTTCAGCACCACGCGGTTGGTCTCCAGCTGACACAACGCGTGCCGCAATTCCGGGTGCAGGCGCGGTTGAACCACCGCCTCCTGCCACACCTGCACGCCCATACGCTGAAAGTCCGCACTGCGCCAACGGAGGAAATCAGTGCCTGTCGCGCTGTGCTGGACGACCAGACGCAAGTTCAGCAACGAGAAGGGTGGCTGGGCCATGATCGCCAGCATCACCGCCATCAGCTCAGCGACCTGGGTGCGGAGGCGCAGGATTGTCTCGGCGAACTGCTGCAGCTCCCCCTTACCCTTAAAAGGCTTTAAAAGGCCTTTTAGGGAGGCACCTTGTGCGAACTCGCGATAGGCATCTGCAGACAGACGCCGGGCTATGGCTTCGGCGAGGGTCATGCATCACCCCCTTTAATAGCGGTGTCCGGGATGGGGGGTTCATCGACCTCCGGCGCACTGCCGCTTTCGATTTCCGGCGTAGCGCTGTTGCGGGCGACTGGTGGGGCAAACTGGGAGCGGCGCGTCCCTTCGAGAATGTCCTGCGGAAGGATGCCAAACTTGTCGATGGCTTCGCGGGCGCGTGCGTTGTTCGCGGCCATGTCGTCGCGACTCACTCCGGCCAGCCGGTAGCGCTGCGCCAGGCCGAGCAGGCTGCGTAGCAGATGAGCGCCGCCATCGATCCAGGATTCCATATCGCCCCGGCCGATCAACGCGGTGTGGTGGGCAAGCAGCACCCGCCGGACCAAGGTGTCGTAGTCGGTTAGCAGGTAGATCGCGAGAAAGCCCAGCTGGCTGCCGATGAATAGCGGCAGGGTGACGGGATGAATGTTGAGGTTGTCGCCGATGTCGACCTGAGTGGGCAGGGCCCGTTCCACTCGGCTGATCTGCTGCGTCAGCGTGGCCATGTCTACCCTGGCCTGCAGCAGCTTTTCCTCCAGTTGCAGCATGAACCAGTCCGCGTACGGATCGCCCTGGCTGCTGGCGTGTTTGAGCAGGTTGGTAACGCTGATGTAACCGGGCATGCCAAGAATCGAGTGCACGCCCTCACGGGCGGTGCGCCCCTGCCACAGCCGAGCCGCATGGTGAGTGTGCAGGGTCAGGGTGATGCTGCTGCGCAGTGACCCCAGGTTGAGTTGGTAGTGATCGACCATCGCCAGTACCTCGCCGTCGGAATGACGCCGACGATGAGCCGATCCGAGCGGTCCGACGCGAATCAACGCGAAGGTGGTCCGCTCGTAATTTCAGGCGGTGGATCTCGGTGGATTCAATGGCATGGGCACCTACTCCACCGAGATCCACCCCTAGCTCGGCGCAAGCGAACCGCGGCAGCGTTGTTTCAGTTCCTCTAGGCAGGAGAGGGCGACGGGCGAGGCGGTGCGCTGACCGCCGCGCTTCGGTCGTTCGCTGGGAGGTTCTGCTGGCACAGGCCTCGCTGGATTTGAAGTCGGTCTTGAGGTCTTGACCTCCTCGGTACGCGCGGCCCACAGGGTGAACTCGCCTTGGCAGGCGCGTTTGATCAAGCCCATCAGGTAGGCGACAGGTTTTCGGATCTCGCCGCGGGCGCAGCGCACCGCCGCTTCATTGATCACCGCTTGTTGCTGTTCCGGCTCGAGCTGACACATCGCCTGGGAGGCCATGCGCCGCTCGGTCGGGTTCAGCGGTAAATCTTCAGGCCACCGTGCTCGACCAAACTCGACCTGTGCCAGTACCGTACTTTTTTTGTTTTGGTCTTTCTGTACTGTACGGCCGGCGTCGGCATTCCGAACCACAGCCGAAACCGGTGCCTTGCCACAGGGTTCGGAATCGGTGGCCGGGGCGTGAGCATTCCGAACGGGGTAGCGTAGGCCTAGTTCGGAATGGTGCGCCTGCGCGCCGTCGTTCATCAGTGGCAGCGTGTGTTGCTGTGCCGGCGGCAGTGAGCCCAGTCGGTCCTTGTCGCCCTGGGCGACCTGCGGGTCGGCTTGGATTTCGGCAAGGACATGCTGCGTGACCTCGCGCACCCCCTTGGTGGCATGGCTGAGGTTCTGTTGCAGTAGTCCCGCGTAGCCGCTGTCCAGCTCAAGCTGCTCGGCTGCCGTCAACGGATCGCCGTGCAGCACGTAGACGCAGCCGCGCAGGCAGCCTTGGGCATCGCGCGAACGGTCGACCAGGCTGAGCCAGCGGGTGGTACGCAAGACGTTCAGTGCGCGGGCGATAGTCTCGCGCGACGCCTGGGTGCCACAGGGGCTGGTCGCCAGGTAGGGTTGCAGGTCCTGGTAGCGGGGCGTTTTAACCTGGCGTTCGGTGATCAGCCAGCGCAGCACCTGCCAGGTGTTGCGCTCCAGCGGGGTCAGTCGACGATCGAGTAACAAGGCCTGCGGCAAGGGATTGTTGTCGCCATAGTAGATTGTGCGTAGCGCCGGTTCCGCCGCCGCTTGTTGGGCCAGGGCGGCCTGACACTCATTGCGGCGTCGAAGGGCGTCGTAGCATTGGCGCACCACGTCCTGCCAGTCCACTTCGTAGAAGCTCAGCATGGTGCGCCTCCATACAATTCAACTTGTTGCCAGACCAGGGTCAGGCTGATGTGTTGTTCCTCGGCCAACATCATCATGGTGTCCAGCGGATCGTTGTCTGGATCTTCTGCCCGCAGTTGGCTCCAGCGGTTCCACACCGCATGCTCCTGGGCTTCACTGAGCTGGACCGGCCGGCCGCGGTGGGTCTCGATTTTCAGTACGCGGCGGCGCAACGCCGTTTCCGAATGGTCCAGGCCGAAGCAGCGGTACATGATCGTCGAACTCGCGCCGAGCTTGAGCGCCCGGTTGATCAGGCGTTCGTTCTGCTCGTCGCGTTCGGCCTGGACGATCAGGCGCCGTAGCACGGTTGTGTCAACCTTCACCTCGACCCAGGCGATCGAAGAATGCGCCAGGTGGGACAAGGTGGTCGGCGGCAGCGACTGCAGGACCTCGATGTCTTCGTCGGCCAGGCCCAGGGCCTTGCAGCGCTGGAGGCGGCCATGGCGCAGCTCATGCAGCACCTGGTTCAACATGGCATGGTTCAACAGATTGAAAGTCGTGCTCATGAGGTGGCTCCTCACGTTATCGAGTGGAGGACAGCGTCAGCTCGATCAAGCGCCGGGCGTGGCGGATCAGGGTGAACAGTTGCTCCAGTTGGGCGTCGGGAAGACGTTCTAGCCCGACAGTTAGGGCTGGGCGGTCCGTGAAGGGCAGGTCATAGGCGCCGATTAGTAACTGACCAAAGAGTGCCGCGGGCAACTGCTGGCGCTCCTTCCAGGTCACCTCGTCCTGCAGGCGCAGCAGGGCAGAGAGCAGCAGCTGGATGCCGATGTGCCGCGGGCTGAGTTGCTCGCCATGCTCCGGCGAAAGCGTGAAGCCCAGGCCATCTGTGTGCGGGCTGACCATGCCACCGGCTTCTGCGTAAGCCGCAAGGTCGGCGGCCAGTGCGGCGCAGCTCGTACGCAAGGCGCTGATGTCATCCAGTGACGCAGGGTCTGACAGAGCGGCGACGACTGCAGTCGGCACATCTTCGACCTTCGTCAGCGGCTTTCCTGTCACCGGTTCGTCACCCAGCGCTTGGCGTATCTCAGGTAAGCGTGGCGTTGGCTGCAGTAGGGTGTCCCCGCCAGTTTTCTCTGGTTCAGGAGTGGGCGGCGAGTTCGACGCTTCAGCAGAATAATTAGGTGCGGAAAAGTGCCCTGGCGACTTGTCAGTTTGATTGGATTGAGGAGCTTGATTGCTGTCTGTTGGCGGCCGCGCGGGGCGCTGTCCCTCATGCAGCTCCAACGCCAATAGCCGAGGTGTCTGCCCCAGGTTCAGCGCCATCCTGGCAAGCAGTTCATCCTGCAGCTCACTCGAATCCAGCTCGGGCTTTTCACCGTCGAATGCCGATAGGACTTCAAACCACAGCAGCGGGAATTGGTCGGGGCTGCCGAAATACTGGTTCCAGATCGACTCCGCTCGCCGTCGCAAGTTGATGAGGCGGCCGATGGCAGGCTTGCCCAAGCCCGCATAAAGCATCTGCGGAATGACGGGGAGCAGGTGCTCAAGCGCGTCAAACATGCGGCTGATGTGCGACTGCGAGATGGGATAGCCGCCCTCACTCAGACGCGTCGCTAGTTCGCGCTGTGTGAGGAGGGCGTTCCCGTGCTGGAACATCTCTTGGAGTTTCGCCACGGCCAAGGCCCGCTCGATGAACGACAACTGGCCATGTAAGTCGCTCTCGGCCAGGTGTCCGAGCAAGGCATGTGACTCCGACTGCCAAGGGCGGAACAGGCAGTGGATGCGAAAGAACCGTTCCTCGCGGGTTTCCTGCCACAGCTCGCCGAGGATACTCAGGCGAGTGTTGCCGCCATTACGGATGATGAAGTGTGATTCATCGGGACGGCGGGTGATGGCGGGCGGCTGATCCAGGCCGCGCTCGCGGATTGAGGCCTTGATGTCGTCATACAGTGGGTTGCGCACCACGCGCGGGTTAAGCTCGTAGGGCCGCAATTGCTCAAGGGTAACCACCATCGGCGTGTCGCCGACGGGGGTTAGCGCGAGGTCGCGGTCGTACTGCTGCGGAAAGTGCGCCTGCTGCAGTTGACGCGTGATGTCTTCGGAGGTCGGCGGCTTCATTACTCATCCTCCGATCAGCCGCGCCGTATCAGCTGGCGCTCGGCAGCGGCCGGGAAGCCAGGCGCAGGCACAGCGAGCGCGTTGAGCTGCTCGGCCCACTGCGGAAACAACTCGATGGCCAATCCCTGCATGATTTCAGCGGCGCAACGACTCCGGCTACCGGGCGGTGCGGCTGGCTCTATACGATGAACAGGCAGGCCGAGCGAGGCGGCGTTGGGATAAGCCACGCGGTCGGGAATTACTGTACGGCACACGCTGACATGAGGATCGGCTTGAAAGGAGGCTTGCAGGCTCTGCATGATCAAGCGCGTATCGCGGCGATTGGCGTTGACCTGATTGAGCAGTAGTTTCACCGACGGCAGGGCCACGCCTAGGTAGCGGTAGGGCTCCAGCTCTTCAAACAGGCCTAGCGTGCCTCGGCGCAGCTCGCGCGCGGCGAGCATTTCCGGCGGTACCGGGCACAGCGCGCAATCGGAGGCCAGAATAACCATTTCTACGACAACACTGCGCGCGCCTTGAGTATCGACGATGAGCACGTCGTACTGATCGTGGAAGGCCGGCAGCAGGTTACGCAAGCGCAAGCGGCCGTCGGCTGCATGCAGCAGCAGCGTGCTGATGTGTCCGGCCCGGTCATTGGACAGAACCAGATCCAGATTCTGAATGACGGTGGAGGAAATCACCTGCCCGGGCGCGGTAAGGCGTTCGGCAATGAGCTCGTAGCTGCCGGCCACGCTGGACGCGCACAAGGCGTAGTAGCTGGACAGCGTCGGCTGGCTATCCAGATCCAGCAGCAATACGCGCAAGCCTGCATCGGCGAGCACGCCGCCCAGATTGGCGGCGACGGTGGTCTTGCCAGCGCCGCCTTTGGTGGAGATCAGCGAGAGGACGTCCATGGCACTACTCCCTGACCGACAGTCGGTCCTGGACCCACTGCTCGATTTCCAGCGAATCCCAGCCGACGGCGCGGGTGCCAATTCGTCGGCATTGTGGGAACTGACCAGCCTTCATCAGGTTGTAGATGTGCGAGCGTTTGAAGCCAGTTTTTTGTTCCACTTCATCACGACGCATGATGTGGCGGTCGGCAAGTTGGGAGGCAGGTCTGATCGATTGCATGATGTCACTCCAAAGCACCATGTGGTGCGCAGTGGGATGTGACAGTCAGTGAAGGTCGAGAGGAGATAAAAAACATTGTCAGGCAATGCCCAGCATTGCCTGACAATGCGGCGTTAGCCCCGGGTGATTTGGGCCAAATGGCGGCGTGCGTCTGCAAATCTCCGATCAAGGGTACTTTTGCTCAAGTTAGGTAACCCTGGGAAACGGCGAATGATTTCCTGTACAAGGGCGCTTTGAGATCTGTAGATCGACTGCACACGACCGTCCTTCGACTTGCCCAGCGTCACTTCCAGCACAGCGCCAACGAGCATGTTGTGCGTACCTGCAGATGCTTCGGAGGGGATGCCTTGAGCCTCAAGTTGAGTAGTCAGCTCGTTCTTGAGCGCGGTGAGGGTCGCCATTTCTTCAACCATTCCCGCAAGCTCCTCGCGCAATTTGTCGATCGTACGTTCGGCAGCATCTAATTCTGCTTGCTTTACCAGATGCGTAGTCAGGCTGATGCATTCCGAATGATCGGTTTGCTGCGAGAACAAGAATCCAGGTTTCTCATCGGGGTAGTTGAGCGCAAACCAAACTAGCAAATCTGCGCGTCGAATGGACCAGTACTGCCGGTGTACCTGGTTGTCCAACGTGATCGGCCGCCCCAAGCAGGTCGCGGCTAAATCACCGCTGACGATGGCGTCGTAGATGCACTCGGCATAGATATGCAGAAAAGGCCACTGTGGAAAATGCTTGAGCAGACTGCCAGGGTGTGAGAGGTCAACCCGTAGAATTTCTTCCTCATGGTCGCTCAGGTCACACCACAATATCGCGGCATCAATTGGGTGGTAGGAGCTTCTGATCGAGATCATGGCACACAGCCTCCTGCTGCGTTCGTTCTGGAATCGCTGGCGAGGGCGTTGCAGGCCTCTGTCGAGCGAGCCGTAATCCCAGTAGACCAATCTGGGATCCAATGTGGATGACCGTGCGTTTAGTCGTTGGTTCTACCAAATTGGTGTGTTCGCGACAGGTTGTGACGTGCTAGTGAATAATGAGTGCATCTGGCGTCGAGAGCTGGGAATAAACGGGTAGTAAGCAAAAGATTTACATCATTGGTCGGGAATGAACAGCACACCGTGCGACATTAGTGTAGTTGACAAGCGAAAAAACAATTTGTTACCTATTAGATAGCCTGCTAACATTCGTGTTCCGTGAGATACGATGACTGTCATTTACATGACTGCGTGAGTGCTTGCAGTGCATTCCTCGCAGTCGCATAAGAGTAGGGCCCAAACCTGCCGTCGCTAGCATTTCACGGGTCTGAGTGATTAGTCATAGGTAGACCTGCATGTTGTTAACCAAACAAACCTCGCGAAGGAAGTTCCTGCTTTCTTCGCTGATTGCCTTGCCCGCGATGGGCATCACCGTCAACGGCCTGAGCGCGGCGATGGCGGCGGAGCTGGCGGCGCCGAGCCTGGACAGCTACACCCCGACCTTCTTCACACCCGCCGAGTGGACCTTCGTCCTGGCCGCCTGCGACCGGTTGATCCCCGCCGATGGCCGCGGCCCAGGTGCGCTGGAAACCAATGTGCCGATCTTCATCGATCAGCAACTGGCCGGTGACCTGGGGAGCGAGATCTACCTAGAGGGCCCGTTCGACCTGAACGCGCCGGCAACCCTGGGTTATCAGCTGCCGTACACCCCGCAGCAGATCTACCGCAAGGGCATCGCCGCGCTGGAACACTGGTGCCAGGCCAACCTCGGCCAGCACTTCGCGCTGCTGGCGCTGGAGCAACGCGACGAGGTGCTGAAGAAGCTGCAAGCCGGCCAGGTCGACTTCGCCGCCCACGGCGAGGACGTGCTCAAGGCCAAGCTGTTCTTCAACGAACTGCTCAACCACAGCCGCCAGGGCTGGTTGGCCGATCCGATCTACGGTGGCAACAAGGGCATGAAGGCGTGGATCGCCATCGGCTTCCCCGGTGCCCGGGCCAGCTACCTGGAATGGGTCGCCCAGCACAACGTTCCGTACCCCCTCGGCCCGGTCAGCCTGACCGGCCAGCGCGGTTGATCCCTTCGCCCCGAGTTACAGCATTCAAGGTTTTTTATGGCACAGATTACCAATGACGAAGTCGACGTCGCCGTCGTCGGCCTGGGTTGGGCCGGCTCGCTGATGAGCATCGAGCTCGCCCAGGCGGGCTTGAAGGTGCGCGCCTTCGAGCGCGGTGAAGACCGCAGCAACGCCGACTTCGCCTACCCCAAGCCGGCTGACCAGTACGCCTACGGCGTGCGCAACAAGATCATGGTCACGCCCAAGGATGGCGCGCTCACCGTGCGCCACAACCTCAAGGGCACGGCATTGCCGACCCGCCAGTGGGGCGCGTTCGTGCCTGGCACCGGCGTGGGCGGTTCGGGCCTGCACTGGACCGGCGTGCTGATCCGCCCGACGCCGACCGACATCAAGCTCAAGACCTACGCCGACCAGGCCTATGCGCCAGGCATTCTGCAGAGCGACATGACCATCGGCGACTTTCCGTTCACCTGGGACGAGATCGAGCCCTACCTCGACAAGTTCGACAAGATCTGCGGCCTGTCCGGTAACACCGGTAACCTGCGTGGTCAGATCATCGAAGGCGGCGACCCGTTCGAAGGCCCGCGCTCCAACCCCTTCCCGCTGCCGGCGCTGGAAGACACGCTGAACAACAAGCTGTTCGCCGATGCCGCGCGCAAGCTCGGCTACCACCCGTTCCCCAACCCGTCGGCCAACGTCTCGCGGGCCTGGAAGAACCCCTACGGCAACCAGATTGCGCCGTGCAACTACTGCGGCTATTGCAGCAAGTACCCGTGCCTGAACTACTCCAAGGCCTCGCCGCAAACTGCGGTGATGGACGCGCTCAAGCGCATGGACAACTTCGATTACCGGGTCAATGCCAACGTCCTGCGCGTCGAGCTGCACCCGGACGGCAAGACCGCCAAGGGCATCACCTACATCGACGGCCAGGGCAACGAAGTGTTCCAGCCGGCGAAAATCGTCGTGCTGGCCGCCTTCCAGTTCGTCAACGTGCGCCTGATGCTGCTGTCGGGCATCGGCAAGCCGTACAACCCGATCACCCGCGAAGGCACCATCGGCCGCAACTATGCGTTCCTCAGCAACGGCGGCGCCACGCTGTTCTTTAAGGACAAGCACTTCAACCCGTTCGCCACCGCGGGTGCCACCGGGCAGATGTTCAACGACGTCTCGCCGGGTAACTACGATGGCCCGTCGCTGGGCTTCATCGGCGGTGCCAAGATCCACAGCTCGCAGGCCACCGGCACACCGATCGGCACCGCCTTGCCTGGCGGCACCCCGGAGTGGGGCCAGGGCTGGAAGGAGGGCATGCAGGACTGGTACGGCCACTCGATGAAGATCAGCATCTCCACCGGCTGCATGTCGTACCGCGACCATTACGTCGACCTCGACCCGACCTACAAGGACCCGTGGGGCCAGCCGCTGCTGCGCATCACCTTCGACTGGAAGGAGAACGAACTCAAACTGCAGCAGCACCTGCGCAAGATCGTCCTGGACATCACCAAGGAGCTGAATCCCGACAGCTACAGCGAAAGCTTCCTGGGCATGGACTCGCACTGGGACATCACCAAGTACGTGTCCACTCACAACGTCGGTGGCGCGATCATGGGTGACTCGCCGAAAACCAGCGCGCTCAACCGCTACCTGCAGAGCTGGGACGTGCACAACGTGTTCGTACCGGGCGGCAACGCCTTCCCGCAGAACTTCCAGGCTAACCCGACCTCGATGATCGGTGCGCTGACCCTGTTCGCCGCCCAGGCCATCAAGGATCAGTACCTGAAAAAACCTGGCCCGCTGGTGCAAGCGTGAGGAGCGAGAACATGAAAGCCAGATCCCGTTCCGTATTGCTGATCCTGGTCGCGCTGGCGGTGCTTGCCACCGTGCTCGCCTGGATCGTCGCCGGCCTGCTCAACCGTGGCGGCGACGCCGAGGCCAAGTTGACCCAGGCGATTACCCCCGAGCTGATCGACAAGGGCGCCTACCTGGCCCGTGCCGGTGACTGCGTGGCTTGCCACACCGCCCACGACGGCGGCAAGCCGTTTGCCGGTGGCCTGGGCATCGCTTCGCCGATCGGTACCATCTACTCGACCAACATCACCCCGGACGAGAAGACCGGTATCGGCCGCTGGAGCTACGGCGAGTTCGAGCGCGCAGTGCGGCGTGGCATCGGCCACGATGGCAGCGCGCTGTACCCGGCAATGCCGTTCCCGTCCTACGCCAAGGTCAGCGACGAGGACACCCAGGCGCTGTACGCCTACTTCATGAAAGGTGTTGTGGCGGTCGAGCAGCCGAACAAGGCCAACGACATCCCTTGGCCGTTGTCGATTCGTTGGCCGCTGGCGTACTGGCGAGCGATGTTCTCGCCAGCGCCGCAGGCGTTCGTCGCCGACACCCGTGATGCCCAGCTCGCCCGAGGTGCCTACCTGGTGCAAGGCCTTGGCCACTGTGGCTCGTGCCATACGCCTCGGGCCCTGACCTTGCAGGAAAAAGGCCTCGACGAGTCGTCCGGCACCTACTTGACCGGCGCCGAGCTCAACGGCTGGAACGTACCGGCCCTGCGCGGCATGCCGCACTGGAGCCAGGAAGAGCTGGTCGAGTACCTGGGCAGCGGGCGCAACGCCAAGGCCTCGGTGGCCGGTGAGATGACCGACGTGATCGCCAACAGCACCTCGCACATGAGCGATGCCGATCTGCAGGCCATGGCCGCCTACCTGAAGGCATTGTCGCCAGCCAAGGGCCCGGCGTACCAGCAGCGGGCCGAGCGCAGCGCGGCGACCACCGCCAAGCTGACCGCGGCCAAGGACCTGACCCTGGGCGAGCGGCTGTACATCGACAATTGCGGTGCTTGCCACTTCGTCTCTGGCGAGGGTGCGCAGCGCGTGTTCCCGCGTCTCGATGGGGCTTCGGTGGTGAATGCCCACAACGCCGACGCACTGCTGCACGTGATTCTGGCGGGCGCGGCAACACCGTCTACCGAGCGTGCGCCTTCGGTGCTGCCGATGCCGGGGTTCGCCGAACGCATGAATGATGCCGAGGTGGCGGAACTTGCAACCTTCCTGCGCCAGGGCTGGTCGAACCAGGCCTCGGCAGTGTCAGCGGAGCAGGTGCGTGAGGTTCGGAAGTCGATGATCCATACACATTGAAGTGCTATCTCAAATGGCGGAATTGCGACTTTTGGACGTCTACGGTTGCGCCATGTTCTTCAGACAAAGCCCGCTTTAGGCGGGCTTTGTTTCAAAAGGTTATGGTCCACCATTTGGTATCTATTTTCGAACTCGCTTTCTCGAGCGCCCTGCGGAGTTTTACGCTACCGGGTAGCGCGTTCGGTCGCGAGGGCGAAGAATATCTGGATATGGTTCGAAAATGGAACTTTAGTTTTTGCTGCATCAGTAATGTACCCCCAGCCTCTTGGGGCCAAGGTTCAGAGTGCGGTGGCGAAGACCATGATCTGCATCAATGCGAAGGCCGCTTTTTCAGACAGCTAGCGAGCATGAAGCGTACGAGAGGGCTCGGTGTCATGTTCGAATATGAAGGCGACGACGTGTTGCAGGATGAAACGTAGGGACATTTTAGAGGGGGTCGGGGCGGGACGATAACGAGGAGTGGTGAGCCTCTCGACTGAAACGAGCCAAAGAATTTCGAGGTGTTGCATTAAGAAGCGAGTTCCATTATCAACGCGCCAAGTGGGTGAAGATCACGCTGTGTCCTTGCCAACACCTGTATCGAAAGCTAAACAGACGGATTTTGGCATGTCCGTAACTGCCAACATATCTGCGGAAGCATATGGAGTAGGGGGTATGTATTTAGAAAGTGTAGTCTTCGGTGATCGAGATGTCCTTTTCGGTGGGATGACAAAAATAGAGACATCAAACGTTGCTGTCCGGCCATGCGGCATGGCTGTCGTGAACCAAGCCGAAATTCTGTGATGCTTTAACCCTGCGGGCTTCCCTCCTCACGCCTAAGTTCTCCTATGATGAAATAACTAAATCGAAAGGCCCGGACTGTTGCAAAATTGCAGCGGCATAAGTGTCTGGCTTGGGTAAGTTTAAAACTCCGTTCATTACATTTTAACGTTTGTCGGATTGAGCTGGATTTAATGCTCGTAAGCTAACCTGTCAGCTGCTGCCGCAACAGGCTGGTAGCCATAACATTTCCTCATCAAGTCGTCTTCGGAAATGTCGCTGTATACAGATTGAATTCATCCGTACCCTTTTTTTCACAGAGCATCCACCACTCGATGGTTTGGCTGGATCGACCAGCTGAGAACAATAAGGGGTTTTACGATGTCTGCATTCAATTTTTCCGGTGTCAACCTTGCCATCACCACACCGTTCGATGCTCAAGGCAAAATCGACTACGCGCGATTTGAAGAGCTCCTTGAGCGTTACATTGCCGCCGGTGTTCATGGCTTTGTGCTGAGCTCCGGAACCGGAATGCACGTGTATCTGAGCAAGGACGAGTCCAAGCAGCTGGTCGCTTTCGGCTCCAAAGTCATCAACGGTCGTGCTCGCATCATTGCTCAGACCTCCGCCTTGCTGGCTGACGAAGTTGTCGAGCGTACCCGTCATGCGAAGGATTGTGGCGCCGACGGCGTCATGGTGCTTCCCCCCTTCTTCGAAGGCCCAACCGATGACCAGGGCATCATCGACTTCTACTCCACGGTCTCCACTGCCGGCCTGTCGATCATTGGCTACAACGTTCCACAGGCGGTAGGCGTTGAGGTCACTCCATCACTGTTCAAGCAACTGAGCGAAATCCCAAACTTCGTCTCGGTGAAGGACAGCAGCGGTGATCTCGCAGCTCAAGCTTCCTTGGTGCGCACCGGCCTGCCGACCATGAATGGTGCCGATCCGCTGGTACCTTACGCTCTGTTCGCAGGTGCTGCAGGGCTGATCTGGGGTGGCGCCAACATGGCACCAAAAACCTGTGTTGCCCTGGTCAACGCCGCAGTTGAACGCAAGTGGGATGATGTGCAAGAGATCTGGACGTCGCTGGCTCCAGTCATGTCCCTGATCTGGCAAGGTGACTACGTCCAGTCTGTCTACGCAGGTGCAGAAATCATGGGCTACGGCGCAGGCAACCCACGCCGTCCGCTTGCCCGCCTGGCCGAAGATAAACTGGGTGCTCTGCGTGAAGCATTGGCTCCGCTGATCGAGCGCGAAGCTTCCGCTTCCTGATCGCTGGAGAAGCCGACATGTTTGTTGCTTCGAAATTGCCTAAAAACAATGGTAGCTCTGGCTGGGTGGAGATGTTGCCCCGCTGCTTTGCTAAGCCAGCATTGGAGAGCTCGGTTATGGCAGACGTCGTAGTCATCGGCGGTGGTTTCGCCGGGCTGTCCGCTGCTCGTCAAATCGTTCGACTGGATCCCACCGTCAAGGTAGTAGTTCTCGAAGCCGGCCTAGTCGGCGATGGGGCTTCAGGTCGAAACTCGGGGTTCATCATCGACCTTCCCCATGAGGTCTCAGCAGAAGGGCTTGGTGGTGGTTCGCTTGACCGAGCACGTCGCGACATCAAGCTTTATCGCACCGCGATTGATCTGGGTATGGAGTTGGCTGACGAGCACGGCTGGGGCAAAGAGGTTTTTGATCCGTGTGGCCGATACAGTGTTGCTCGAGGTACCCAAGGTGACGAGCACATTTTGTCCTATGGGAAGCAGCTCGACGCTCTTGGCGAAAAGTACGAACTGCTCAACACCCGAGAAATTGGAGATGTAACAGGGAGCCCTGCTTACACATCCGGTATGTTCATGCCTGGTACGGTGATGATTCAGCCGGCGGACTACGTACGTCGATTCGCTGATAGCTTCAGTGATCCTGTTCGCGTGTATGAGCAAACGCCTGCCCTGTCGTTTAAGAACGTGGGTGGATCGTGGGTAGTAAAAACGCCGAAGGGCGTCGTTACTGCGGGCAAGATCATTCTGGCGAACAATGGGCATGCGCAGAGCTTCGGCTTCTTTAAAGGGCAGCTGCTGCATGTGTTCACCTACGCCTCGTTGACTGAGCGATTTGATCCTAAACGCCTGCCAGGTCAGCGCACTTGGGCTGCTACACCAGCATTGCCAATGGGTACAACCATTCGCCGCATAAACGATGGTGACAGCGATCGAATTTTGGTGCGTTGGCGGTACTCCTACAATCCGAGCTTGACCATCGGTGATAGCCAAGTGAACAGCGCCGGCAGGGTTCACGACGAGAAATTCCTCACGCGTTTCCCGACCTTGAAAGGGCTCCGGATGCAGTATCGCTGGGGCGGGCCTATGGCCCTGACCTGGAACAGCGTTCCTGCTTTCGGGGAGGTTGCACAAGGTGTTATTTCAGCCTGTGGTTGCAATGGCCTCGGAGCCTCCAAGTCAACCGCAGCCGGTATCGCGGCAGCGGATTTGGCTCTGGGCGTGAAGAGTGAGCTGGTGGATATCCTGAAGGGCTATGACAAGCCCAAGCAGCTACCACCGCAGCCTTTCTTGACCATCGGCGCGAAAGCTAACATGAAGTACAAGGAGCTTCGCGCAGGAGACGAGTAAGGCTTTTAGCTCAACAGTAAGATGAAAAAGGGCCTCCACGAAGGCCCTTTTTCAGTATTATGGGTTCAGAATTCGCGCCGATGCAGATGTTAACGAAATCGGTGTAAAGCGTGTTGGGTATTTGCTCGGCTAGCTGTGTGACGAAACAAGAAAAATAAAAGATGGGGGTTGGGCATGATCAAGGCTGCCGTGATGCAAATGTCGTATTTTCGTTTGATAAATGGTGTAGGCGAATGGTAAAGCATACGGAACCCGATTTGTCTCTGATTCACATGCCTTCACTGCGGGCCGTGAAAGCATTCGTAGCAGCGGCGAAGTATTTGAATTTTACTCGTGCTGCAGAGTCGTTGTGTGTTACCCAGGCTGCTATCAGTCGCCAGATTCGTGAGCTTGAGAACTTCTTAAATGCGGAATTGTTCATAAGGAACGGGCGAGCGGTGGAGTTGACATCGGCAGGGGCGGCCTTTTTTGATGCCGTCCAATTGTCGCTGAGTAATATCTCTCAGGCGTCAAGTCGTATTCGAAGGCAAACCAGTGGGAAGCGTGTTGTTACTATTTGTTGTACACCTGCTTTTTCGGGCTTATGGCTTACACCTCGTCTTCCGAAATTCCTAGCAGCTAACCCTGACATTGATCTCAATACGGTGGTTACGCAAAACTTCCTGACGATGGAGCCAGGCGTTCAGCCGGACATATTTGTTAATAAGGTTTCAAAAATACGAGAGGGTTTCAGCAGCTATCCTCTTGTTTGTGATGTAATTTATCCGATATGCAGTCCTAAATATCTCGACCAAAATCCTGATCTAATAGATTTGGAGATTATGAGTCAAAAATCATTACTCAATCTTAGTCCCTTCGGTAGGTCTCAGGTTGCAGAACATGTTGATTGGTATGTTTGGTTCGAGTATCACCATGTCGACCTGAACGCGCGCGTAGTGAATGGTGCACAGTTGTATCACTCCAACGACTACAGCTCGCTTGTCCAATTGGCAGTAGCTGGTCAGGGAGTCGCACTGGGCTGGCATTATTTAGTAGAGCCGCTTATCCAGCAGGGGTTGCTCGTCCGGCCCGTTGAGGAGGAGTTGACTCACAAGGATAGTCAGCATTTTCTGACCTTCAGGGAAGAGAAGAAAGGTGATGATGCTTGTACTCGAGTTCGAGATTGGATACTGGAAGAGTTTGGAATCGCTCCAACAGTGATGTAATACCAGGCTTAATCCTTCTGTTTTGAGATCATTGAGGGGTAGCCACCGCCTGCGTGGAGGCGGTGGCTGGTTTGGTGCTGAGCTCCGTCAGAACAGCATCGGTACTGCTCGAGTTACGAAGCGTTGATCCAGATGGTCTTCAGCTCCGTGTATTGATCATGTGCCGATGGACTTGTCGCACCCACCGAAACCAGACTTTTTGTAGCCACCGAACGGCGTCGAGGTGTCGCCTTTACCGAAGCAGTTGACTGTGACCACGCCGGCGCGGATTTCGCGCGACAGGCGCAGCGCATTGCGTAGGCTGCCGGTGTAGGCCGAAGCCGCCAGGCCGTAAACGGTGTCGTTGGCCAGCTCGATCGCTTCGTCGAGGGTCTCGAAGCTGGTCACGCTCAGCACCGGGCCAATGATTTCCTCCACGAACAGCTTGTTGTCACGGCCAAAATTGTCGACGATGATCGGCTGCACGAACACGCCTTCCTCGGTTTCGCCATCCTGAACGTTGCTGAGCTTCTGCTCGGCGGCGTATTCCAGGTACGACTTCACCTTCTCGAAGTGCGACTTGCTGACCATGGCACCCTGGCGGTTGTCCGGGTCCAGCGGGTCACCCAGCTTTGTGCTGCGAGGAGGCAGGAATGGCTGACGAGATGTTTGCTTGTACCGGCCTCTTCGCAGTACATGGCTGCTCCTACAGGTACGGCGTTTGCCTTGATCCGGGTGTGTAATTCGGTCAATCCGAACAGGCCAGCAACAAACCCTCACCTTGCGCTAAGATGCCCGCTCATGCCCCTGGAAGTACCCTGGATGAGCAAACCCGGTCAAGTGGTGCTGGTTGCGCTGCGCAAGATGATCGCCTCGGGCGAGCTGGCGGCCGGCGAGCGCCTGATGGAAGTCCCCACCGCCGAACTGTTCGGCGTCTCACGCATGCCGGTGCGCATGGCGTTTCGTACCCTTGAGCAGGAAGGCCTGCTGGTGCGCTTCGGCGGCCGGGGTTTTCAGGTGCGCTCGGTCAGTGCCGATGATATCGCTGGCGCGGTCGAGGTGCGCGGTGTACTGGAAGGGTTGGCTGCTCGCCAGGCCGCAGAGCGTGGCTTGTCAGCGCAAGCACGCGCGGCGCTGCAACAGTGCCTGGTCGATGGCGACCAGCTGTTCGACAAGGGCTTCGTGACCGAAGAAGACTTGCAGGCCTATCACGACCTGAATATGCGCTTTCACCAGGTGATCATCGAAGCCAGCCACAACCCGGCCATCGCCGATGCCCTGGCGCGCAACGACCACCTGCCGTTCGCCTCGGTCACCGCACTGGCGGTGGACCGCCATGACCTGGCCCGCGAATACCGGCGCTTCAACTTCGCCCATATGCAGCACCACGCGGTGTTCGACGCCCTGACCAACCGCCAGGGTGCCCGCGCCGAAGCCATCATGCGCGAGCACGCCAATGCCACCCTGCGTTACGCCGAAACCTTTGGCGGGGCAACGGCAGACGCGGGCATGAAGGTTATCCTGCCCTCGTCGTGAACCGGTTCAGATATCCAGCACCAGCAACGGCGTTTTCGAGCGCGAGCAGCAGGGCGTGAACTGATCGTTCAGCGCCTGCTCCTCTTCGGTGAGGAACATGTCGCGGTGGTCCGGCGTACCCTGCAGCACGCGGGTCAGGCAGGTGCCGCAAATACCCTGCTCGCACGACATGGCAATCTCGATACCGTGCTGCTCCAGCACTTGTACCACGGTCAGGTCGGCCGGCACCTCGAACACCTGCCCCGTGCTGCCCACCTGCACCGAAAAACTGCCATCGTTGCTGGCATCCACCGGCGCCGCAGCAAAGTACTCGCGGTGCAGGTTGGCCTCCTGCCAGCCCAGCCCCTTGGCGCTGTCCAGCACATGCTGCATGAACCCGCCGGGCCCGCAAACATACAGGTGCACTTCCTCTTGCGGGTTGCCCAGCACCCGGGCGATATCCAATGCGGTTTCCGGTTGCTCGTCAAAGTGCACGAACAGGCGATCAGCGAACGGTGCGTTGCGAATACGCTCGACAAAGGCCGCGCGCTCGCTGGATCGGGCGCAGTAGTGCAGCTCGAAGTCATGGCCGCTGTGGGACAACTGCTCGGCCATGCACAGGATCGGGGTAATGCCGATGCCTCCGGCAAACAACAGGCTGCGCTGTGCCCCCTCGGCCAGCGGAAACAGGTTGCGCGGTGCGCTGATGCGCAGCCGTGCGCCGGCCTGCACCTGCTCATGCAGGCTGCGTGAGCCGCCCCGCGAAGCGGGGTCGTTGAGCACGCCAATCAGGTAACGGTGGCGCTCCTCGGGGTGGTTGCACAGCGAATACTGGCGCACCAGCCCATCAGGCAAGTGCACATCGATATGCGCGCCAGCGCTGAACGCCGGCAGCAGGCTGCCATCCGCTGCCGCCAGCTCGAAGCTGCAAATACCTTGCGCTTCATCGTTACGGGACACCACTACGGCATCGATCATGTCGGCTGTTCCTCAGGCAGGGTGGCGCTGGTAGCGATCAGTTGTGGTTGCGGCGCTCGCTCTTTGGCGATGATCCGCTCCAGCACCTTGCGCGACTGCACGCCGCCAGCATCGATGTTCAGCTTCAGCAGGTTGCGCCCGGGGTAGGCCAGCAGGTTCTGTTGCTGGCGTTCGAGCATCTCCAGGTCTTCGCTGAAAATCTTGCCCTGGCCTTCACGAATGGTGTCGGTGAGGGCCTGGTCGTGCGCGGCGAAGTTGCGCGCCATGCCCCAGAAGTACCAGATCGACGTGTCGGTTTCCGGGGTGATGAAATCCACCACGATGCTCGACGCCTTGTGCTGCGCCTTAGCGTGGTAGCCACCCTTGCCGGCATGCGCCACGCCCACTTCGATCAGCACATGGCTGGGCGGGGTGAAGCGGCAGATCTGCCAGCGGTCCACCGGCACGTCGTCGGCTAGGCCGTTGCCACGCAGGGCCATGCGCCAGAAGGGCGGGGCCATGATGTTTTCCATATGTCGCGAGGTGACCACCTCGTCGCCGGTGACGGTGGTGACCGGCGGCGCCTCGTCGATTTCCTTCTGGCCGATGCTGGAGGCGTGCACGTAGGTTTCGTGGGTGAGGTCCATCAGGTTGTCGATCATCAGGCGATAGTCGCAGCCGATGTGGAACAGGCCGCCACCGTAGGCCCACTCATCATTCACCGCCCATTCAAGGTGCGGAATCAGCGCCGGGTCGGCCTGCGCCTGGTCGCCGGGCCAGACCCATATGAAGCCATAGCGCTCGACGGCGGCGAAGGTCTTGTTGCAGGGAAAGCCTCGCACCCGCTGGCCCGGCATCGACACGGTCTTGCCATCGCAGCCCATGACCAGGCCGTGGTAGCCACACACCAGGTTGCCGTCTTCTACATAACCCAGCGACAACGGTGCGCCACGGTGTGGGCAGAAGTCCTCAACGGCGGCCACTGTGTTCGCCTGGGTGCGGTAGAACACGATCTTTTCCCCGCAGATCTGCCGGCCCAAGGGCTTGGTGGCGATCTCATCGGGGGTGCAGGCGACGTACCAGGTGTTTTTGGGGTACATGGGAGGCTCTCCAGGGTTTTGTTTTTATTTAATGGATCCATTAGAGCCATTCCATTCATGCGCAGTCAATTTTTTTCGTCATTATTTGTAAGGTCTTGGGCGGTTATCGGATTTTTGTGGATCCACTAATAAGTGTTTTGATCCCGGCTCGGGATCGAGCAGGGAGTTTTAATGGCTGGGAAACGGCCTGAACCTGCTATTCCTAGACAAACCCCACAACCCACCAAGGCCCCTCGAAGCTTGCCATCGAACAGATTCACAAATCATTCCCCACCCCCCAAGGCCCGCTACCTGTGCTGCAGGGCGTCAACCTGAGCCTGGCGCGCGGCAGTAGCCTGGCATTGACGGGCGAATCGGGCTGCGGCAAGACCACCTTGCTGCACCTGGTTGCCGGCCTGGACCCTACCGACAGTGGCCAGATCCTGATTGATGGCACGTCGCTCGACTGCCGTTCAGAGTCATCGTTGGCGCAGTGGCGGCGGCAGGGCATTGACCTGGTGTTCCAGAAGTACGGTTTGATCAGCAGCCTGGACGTGGCGACGAACCTTGCATTCCAGGCAAGGCTCGCCGGCCGGCATGACCCCCAATGGGTGGCCTACCTGGCAGAACGCCTAGGCCTGACAGGTTTGTTGGCGCGCTACCCGGAACAGTTGTCTGGCGGCCAGCAACAGCGGGTTGCCATTGGCCGTGCGCTGGCCGGGCACCCGGCGTGGCTGCTGGCCGACGAGCCTACCGGCAGCCTTGACGAAGTCAGCAGCGATGAGTTGCTGAACCTGCTGCTGCAACTGTTCGCAGAGGCTGCGTGGATCAATGATTGGGCGTTGCAGGGCAGCGGTGGCATCGAAAGCCTGCGGATGAGCGCCGGTGGCGAAGCTTTCCGCTACGACTTGCGCTTGCACAGTGATCGGCCCTTGGTGCTGCACGGAGATCAGGGTTACAGCGAGAAATACGGCAAGGGGCAGGCTTCCTATTATTACAGCCAACCTTTTTGCCGCATGGATGGGGAGGTGGAACGTCACAGCCTGTGCATTGCTGTCACCATCACCCGACCCCCGTCTGTGACGTTCCACACTTGATGCCGATATATGTCGTCAAAGACCATGCAGCCTCCAGCCCCCCAACGCCGCGACCTGATCGCGACCTATTCGTTGGGGGGGCAAACCAAGTGCCCACGTAACAAGCTGTCTCTTGGAACCGAGACGCCGGCGGTGAATATGCCCAGAATCGACCATCGTTGTCGTTTCTGGACAACGTTGGCGGGTTCACTCCATCTTGTAGCCGTATCAATACAGATTAAACGTCCTCCAAATGTCGTCCTCAGTCAGGATTGCCTGGTGATTGGAAACGCCCCGAAAGTTAGGAGTGAAACATCGTTCCGAATGGTCAACCGGGAGTGACCGCCAACCTTGGGTCGAGAGCGAGAGACCCAGGGTCGCCAGCGATCATGCCTCCATCTACTGGCAGGACTGCCGCATTGATATAAGCTGCTTTGTCAGACATCAACCAGGTGATGACATTCGCTACCTCAGAAGCGTGAGCGGGACGACGAGCTGGAACGAATGTTGCTGCCCTTGCATACGCCTGCTCTCTGTCCATGCCCAATGAAGCTCCGTATTCCTGCATCTCCATGTCTGCCATTTCAGTTCTCACCCATCCTGGGCAGACGGTATTGGCTCGAACCCCCTGAGGACCGTAATCCACTGCAACCGATTGGAGAAGCATGCTCAGGCCGGCTTTGGTCGCGTTGTATCCTGGAATCTCGCCAGTCGCTCGCAGAGCCGCGGCGGACCCAACCCCAACAATAGTGCCTCGTGAGGCAATAAGATGGGGGATAGCTGCACGCAACAACTTGAAAGGACCAGTCAGATTGGTGAGCACCATATTGTCCCAATCTTCGTCAGAGAGCAGCCCAACAGGATTGGGTCGAACAATCCCGGCGTTGAGCACCAAGCCATCCAACGACCCGAAGTGCTGCAAGGTCGTGTCGACCAAGGTGTGCAAATCTTCATCGGATGAGGCGTCGGCCACTACCGGAAATGCTCCAGACTGATCCGCAACTTTCTTGAGCGGCTCCATTCTGCGACCGCAGATGACCACGTTCCAACCTGCTTGAGTTAAAGCGATTGTCGTGGCAGCTCCGATGCCGGTACCGCCGCCCGTTACGATTGCCACTGGACGTTTTTGCATGACAGTACTCCGTCTCTTGGTATTTTTTTTAAGTTGAGCCCGAGATTGAGCGGGTTGCTCATTCAAACTCTAGGGGAGGTAACGCTGAGCGTGCCAAGTAACCGAAATCAGCGACGATACTGGTGCCGTTTATTGGCGAGCTTATTGGGGACGCTAGAAAGGCTGCGTGTTGAGCCAGCTGGCTAGCCTGCATGACGGGTAGATTAGTGCCGACAAATCCGTCCGGTCGGCCAAGGTCCGTGCGGGACATCGGTGTATCGACCACTCCAGGGCAAAGGCAGTTAACTCTCAGTTCCGGATAGTCGACAGAAAGTCCTTTCGTAAGCATTAGCGCTGCGCCCTTGGAGGTGCAGTAGGGGGTCATCCCTTCAAAGGCCACCAAAGCCGAATCTGAAGCGATAAGCACGATGGTTGCGACCTTGCTCTGTTTCAAGAGAGGGATTGAATGCTTGGCGACGAGGAAGTGACCTTTCACGTTGACCGCCATCACACGGTCCCATTCTTCCACCGTGACATCTTCGGCCTTCTTACCAACAGGTCCAGAGATTCCAGCGCAGCCGATCAGAGTGTCTATGCCGCCGAAAGCGTCTTGGGCGTACTTCATGGCCCTCTGTACTTGCGTTTCATCTGTTATGTCAGCTTGGATAAACGCTACGGTGTGGCCCTGCTCAGAAAGCTGGTGGGCGACTACGATTCCAGCGATATCTCGATCCACGATCAGCGCTCGGGCCCCTTCTGCGAGAAGTGCTTTCACGCAGGCCAGACCGATGCCCGAACCCCCTCCGGTGATCACGGCGACACGGCTCTTCAAGAGCAAATCCATATTCATCCTCCTTTACCAGATGAGGTAGAGAGGTGATGCAGAGCAGCAAGGAGAGGGCTGCTCTGAAATCAGGGCAGGTTGAATGGGTGGTGGGAGCCCACCACCCTGGCAGGTTTAGCCCTTCGACAGGTCGTCCGGGTATACCGTGGTATTCAGCACGGAGAGGCGGGAGTTAAACGGCAGCACCAGCTCAGTGTTGAGCTGGTCATCCCAGCCGAACATGCGACCAATGGAGCGCTGTTCGCGAAGGTCGACCAGCAGGACGGCTTCGACAGTCATCACCTTCTCGGTCCAGAAGAAGATGTAAAGATCGTCAGCCACCTTCCAGGTTTTGCAGTGGTCGGTGTCCGCCAGGCCAACTTCACCGCCCCGCAGACAGTGCCAAGTGAATGTTCCGAGATTCAGATAAATGTGCTCGTAGGTTTCGATGTCGCTGTAACGATAGAAAATGCGTTTACCTACCAGATCATCTGTCCGAGCGTGCTTGACTTCTCCGCCGGTGACGTTGGCGTAGGAGAAATCGGTTGTGCCGCGAACCTTGCCGTCGACCTCTACCAGGCGGGAGACACCAGTGGTCACTGCACCTGTGTTCTGGTCGAGGATGATGGTGACGTTTTCAGAGGTCAGCTTGGAGCCGCGAACGAAGTCGATGATGAAGATGCCAGGACGAGCTTCGATCGCTTTGTACGGGGCAGATCCGCTTTGGTGACGCTCTGCTTTATCAGCAGACCACGTCAGCGAATTTTGATCTTGGAAAACATACTGTACGGACTGGCCCAAATCGTCGACTACTCGAAGGGTGGTACCGGAAAGCGCGGCAGATGCAGGAAGGGTCTGTTGTCCGAAGCCGTCAAGCATTACGGAAACAGACGGCCATTGGTCTTCGGGAACGAAATCTTGAGTGGATGCTAAAGCCATGATTTTGATGCCTTATTTTTATTGACGAGTGGAGGGGCTGTCCTCGCTCCAGCAGTGAAGCTAGAGGCGCCTGCCATCAGTGATGCACGTTGTCACCATCGAAACTCTACGTTTGTTTAGTTTTGGCGTCAACGCATAGAATCATGAAATTCATGGGGCCGCGACGAAGTGCTTCGGCTTCGATGCGCGCTCTGATAAGCCCCATATGGCCGGCGTAAGGCAGTGCTTCTGCTGTTTCGGGAGAAGGATTGTGAGACCATCGCCGGCCGCTAACCTCCGGAACGGCCTCGTAGTGGTGACTGGAGCTTGGGTTCAGACAGTGAAGGCAGGCAGGTGGATTTCGAATGACGCAACAACCGAGTCGAGTTTCCTACGGTGAGGGTCGCGAAGCTTTGATGGCGGCAGCTATTGGGGTGGTCGCCGAAAAGGGCCTCAAAGGCGTCACTTATCGTGCGATCGCTGCCCGCGCAGGTGTGAACCACACCTTGGTGACCCACCATTTCGGCTCGATCGAGAATTTATTGGGTTGCACCATGGAGTGGGCAGTTGAGCGATCGATCCGCGAGACTGGACTGGAACGAATCGCCGACGCGGGAGACTCGTTTGCTGACTCGCTCCTAGCGTCGGTAGCCAGAGACCCAGGGCTTCACCTCTTTCAGTTTGAGATGCTCTTGGAGTCACGGCGAAACCCGGATGTTCGTGCCGCGGTCGAGCAGTTGTACTCCGGCTACACCTGCACAGTGGAGACTGCATTGCGTGTCAAAGGCCGAGATACGGGGGGAGAGGTGGCGACAGCGATCTTCTCTGCACTGGACGGACTGATGCTTCAGTATTTGACGGTCAGTGATCCAGATAGAATCAGAGCGGCTGTGAAACACATCGGAACGTTGATCAATGCATTACCAATGCTTGCTGATCGATAGCCATTGGGGCAGCCGTTTGGGCTGCCCTTCAAGCTGCTACAGCTTAGGTACGATATGTCACCTGATGGCGATCCTGGAGTTTGCGAACTCCATAGAGTACGACCGACAGGAAGAGAATGCCGAGGCCCATCAGCAACTCCTTGGTGCCCCCGTAGCCAACCAGTTCGGTAGACGCTGCCCCGACAAGCACAATGAGGCCAGTCAGGAGGCTCAACACCCACGCGATGGGAACCCACCCTCTACCTAGTCTTACGGGGCGCTCCATGAGAGCGGCATCTTTCCGTAACCACAAGAATCCGGTGAGCGCGAAGAAGATCGAGGCAACGTAGCCGATATTCGCAGTCACGAGGATGGCGAGTGGCGAGGATAGAAGGAAAATCATGCCGATATTTAGAATGACAGCGACCGTCATGCAGCGACCCGGTACTTGGTGCTTGTTCAATACACCGAGCTGGCGGATTGTGAGGCCGTCCAGGGCCATGCCGTAAAGCGCGCGCGAGCCGTCGGCAAGAGACGCATTAAGCCCCATGAACAGACCGACTAGCAGCGTTCCCACAAAGAAGCTGCTGTATTCGCTGCCAAGAACGGCATCAAATGCTCCGATGAAAAAGCCGTTGGGGTTGTCGATTGCCGCTTGTTGATCGGCCAGGCCGCCTAAGCTGAATGCCACAGCGGCAAAGGCTGCGACGGTATAAAGGCCGGAGGTCACCAGGGAGAGACGCATATCCCTCTTGCTACGATACTCGGGACCAAACGCCGCGCACATTTCAGTGCCATAGGCACTCCACGCGATCAAGAACAGCCACATCAGAGCTGTGCGTCCAGTCGACCAATCCACTGTCGGCAGTTGCGCCCACGCCTGCTCAAAATTCTCAAACCGCCAGGCGTCGCTGAAAATCGGCGCAACCGCTAGTACCAGAATGGGTATCAGCAACAGTACACCCATGTATTTCGACACAGAGGCGGCCATCTGCACGCCTAGGCGGTTGAATTGCCAGAAAACCAAGATAAGGCCAGCGCCGATGAATTGGGCCAGTCCGATGCTCACCGAGCCCAATTGAAAGCTCCATGTCTGGTCGGCGAACCACTGCGCCTGGATGAGTGAGCCAGCGCTGACGCCGACAATCGCGAGCACAGCAGACCAGCCTAGCCAATAGCCAAACGAAGCCACGGGGCCTACGAGGGTGCAGCGACGTTTCCAGCCCTCCGTCGCAATCATTGCGATGCCCCCCGGTTTGTCGGGAAACATTGCGGTGACCTCAAGGAAAATCCAATTCTGACATGCGCCTATCGCTGCTGATCCTACCCATAGGATCATGGCACCGATCGGTCCTAGAGCACCTAACGCGAAGCCAAACGACGCGAAAATGGAGCCCGATACCGCCATAGAAAGCGCGAAGGCGTCGGTCCATCGAAGTGTTTTGGACAGATGGGAGGCGTTATTTTCATTGTTTGTCATCGACTGACATCCCAGTAATTGGAGGGTGAGGCCATTACTCCATAGCTAAGTAAATTCAAACATGACTGAGAGTGACCGCCGCTTGCGCATCAGTGCCAAAACGGTTTCAAGCGAGGCTGCGGTTTCCTCGCTGTAATGGTGGCCTGTCAAGCATGCTCGGTAGCATGCGGATACAAAATGAAGCTAGCGGCTCGAAAGGCGCCATTGACGTAGCCCTGCCTTATCCATAGGATCGCCGCTCTTTGCGACCGACCGGTCGGTCATGTTTTTGCTCTCTGAGGAGATTTTTATGGCTGAGCCTACAACGGCGCGGGTTCCAGTGCGATTCGCAATAGGATTGGGCATGATCGCGGCGCTTGGCCCCTCTGCGGTCGACATGTATCTGTCGAGTCTGCCCGAGATCGCTGATGATTTCCAGGCGACATTCACCAGTGTGCAGTTGACCCTAACGGTTTTCTTGGTGGCGATGGGCGCTGGTCAGCTTCTATTCGGGCCCGTTGTGGACGCCTACGGTAGAAGAGCGCCGTTATTGTTGGGCTTGCTCACGTTTATCGTTTGTTCCCTCGGGGCTGCTTGGGCGCCAACGCTGGAAACTTTGATTACCTTCCGATTTTTCCAGGGTCTCGGCAGCGCTTTAACTCTCGTAGTAATCATGAGTATGGTCCGAGACGTGAGTCATGGGGTCACCGCCACAAAGCTCTTTGCGATGCTGATGACTATTGAAGGCTTGGCTCCGATTTTGGCACCCGCTCTGGGAGGTTATATTGACAGCCTCTTCGGGTGGCGGGCTGTCATGCTGGTTCTTGCGCTGATGGGCGTAGCAGTGCTCTTCAATAGCTTCTTCTCGTTACCTGAGACTCTCGCACACGACAAGCGGGAGCCGCTTCGTCTCAAAGCCGCTTGCCGGACGTACCTGGTAATCGCGAATGACAAAAAATTTCTGTTGCCTACGCTAGCTGTTGCTTCAGTTTTCTTCTTCCTATTCGCCTATGTAGGCGGCGCAACCCTGATCTATCAGAAGGTATACGGTCTCAGCGCAAGAAATTTTGGTCTCGTCTTTGGTGCTACTGGGATCGCGATTCTGTTCGGGGCAATGTTGGCCGGCAAAATGGTCAGCCGCTTCGGTTTGGGAAAACTGTCCCTGCTCGGCGTAGCTTTGATGCCTGCTGGAGCCTTCGTTGCCTTGGGCTCAGCGTGGATGGATCTAGGTTTAGTGGGCGTGGTGTGTGGAATGGCAATAGCTTTGTTTGGGCTGGGCATCGCTGAGTCGGCGCTCATATCGCTTGTAATGTCATCTCAAGAAAGAGCACTGGGCTCCACGGCTGCTCTTTTAGGAGCTTTCCAATTATCGGTATCCTCAGCCGCCACACCTTTAGCAGGGCTGGCTGTCGAGTATGGCGCAACCCCTTGGCTTGCACTATTAGCTGCCAGTGCCGTCGTGGTATGTGTACTTACCAAAATCAGCGTGCCGGATGCTGCTAATGAAACCTACGATTTGGCCGGACATTAATGAGAAAACCATGAACGAATCCAAGCTAAGCGCTAGTGCGGAGCGTCTTGCTCAACTCGCTATACCTCATTTTGCAGATAGGGGGTATGACGCCGCTTCTATGAATGACATTGCTGGATTGGCCGGTTTGAAAAAAGCGACGTTGTATGCACATTTTTCAGGTAAAGATGACCTTTATCAGGCCTCATTTGATTTGGCTCTCAGTGCTGAGCTTCTGCATGTGAAATCTCATTTTCAGACGGATGCTCAAGCACATGCGCTCCCAGGCTTATCGTATTGGTGGCAGCTACAACAACGCTTCACTGAACATGATTCTCTTCGGTTTGTTTTGCGTTCAGCATTTTATCCGCCTGCTGTGCTCAGGCAAGAGGTAATGAGTGGCTTCAATCGTTACTTGAGCTACCTGCGTTCCCGCATTGAAGAGTTGGTCGACTTGTCCAAATACTGTGGTGCCCCGAAATTCACTGGCAGTCTTGTTGAGGCGTACATGGCTGTTGTTGATAGCCTTTATATCGAGCTGATTTATGGTGATGAGTTAGGCTTCAAGAGGCGAGTTGAGGCATTTGAAAGATTATTTGAGTTCGTGCGTCAGCATGATCTATAAGGGGAAGTAATGGAAAATCCCGCGATTGGCTTTATCATTGCGGGGTGTCTGGTTCTGATGGGGCTTCTTATTCACTGGCCTTGGCGCTCAAGAAAGTAATCAGAAAGCTACGCTGCTGACGACAATGTATTGGGTCAGCAGCGTGGGCTAATACTGTTGACTACCATGATTAGCCATCATTCGGTAATGAGGTAGTGACCTTGGTATTTATTCGGAGCATAGTGGCCTGACAGTGGGGTGAGAATCCTGTGAGGATTTCGTAGATGGATAGCTTGATCCGCGAGGTCACTCAGCCGCTAACAGTTTGAGCACTGAGTTTACCGCTGCCTTAGCACACAGGGTGTCATTAGCTTCGCTCGCCCCGGATACCCCGATGGCCCCAATCACTTCACCGTTCCAGATAAAAGGTTCACCGCCACCAAAGAGTGCCATGTTGGGCTGCAAGGGAAGGCCAGTTTTCACAGCTTCCGAACACCCCTCTAGGCGGTCTGTCCACTCCGCCGTCGACCTACCGAATCCCGCAGCGGTGAGAGCTTTGTTGAGCGCGATGGCATGGCATGGGCGTGGCGCCCGATCCATATTAGATGAATGGACAGTCTGGCTTGCAGCATCCACAATCACGAGGCTGACCTGCACGCCTAACTGCTCAGCTTGTTCTAAAGCGCTTAGCATGCCCTTCATAGCTAATTGTAGGGTTATTGATGAGACGTGTCTGAGCCGTGAGTGCATAGTTTTAAGCCTTATCAAATTGTGAAGGCAGAGTGTTGATGCGAGCTGAGTCCTCGTGGAGCTGAAAAACTTTAGCTAAAAGCTGATAACTTTTAAGTCGATCCTCGTTGGTGTATGTAACCGTGAGAATCGCGATCTCGTCGCAGTCGAATGCCTTGGACAGTTGTTTGATCTTAGTCAGGCAGGTTTCAGGTGAGCCGACCACCATATCCTCTAGCGTCGAATCGAACTCAAGTCGATCACTTGCAGACATACTTGCATATCGCATCTTGACTTCAGCGGGACTCAGCAATGGCTCGCGTTTAGGGCTACCAGCCATCATTTTGCGGTAAACCGCCGTCCCGGCGATGAATCGAGCTTCAGCGTCCGAAGACGCACAAATTACCGCCAAGGCGAGTAGGTGTGGAGCGCTGCCTGAGTACCCCGACTGCCCGTAAACGGAGGAGTGCTGGCTGAAAATGGTGGGTGAGCAGACCTTGGGTGCGATGAACCTGGCGAGTGCTAGGCCCATACCCAAATGTCCGGCCAGTTCGGAGCTACCACCTCCCGATCCAAGCATCCATAACGAAGGCATGGTCGTGGAGTCGTTAGCGCAACGGAGTGCTGCGTAAGGGTGATTCCTGGGAAAATCGCCCCTGATGAAGGCACAAAGTTCGGCTGCTTGCTGAGGAAAAACGTCACGCTGGGGTAGGGAGCCCGGTGCCGCCAGTGCGGCCGCACTTAATTGGTTGCCTCCCGGCGCCCGTCCAATGCCTAAATCAATCCGTCCTGGAAACAATCCGCCAAGCAGCGAAAAGGTCTCGGCGACTTTGTAGGGGCTGTAATGACTCAGCATTACACCGCCACTCCCGACGCGCATGCGCTGGGTCGCACTCGCGATTCGGGTTAAGAGGATCTCGGGAGCTGTGCCAGCGAATTGATTGCTGTTGTGGTGCTCAGCCACCCAGTAACGGTGGTAGCCGAGGCGATCACATTCAATGGCCAGTTCTACCGAAAACGAGGGCGCCGTGATGCTTGTGAAACCACAGTGAATCGGGGTTTGGTCAAGGACTGTGAGTCGTAGGGTCACTGTCATGCTTCCTTCTTAGCAAGGACACCGCGTCAACAAGAGAGGCAGAGCTTAGCGAGTGGCTCAACGGCTCAACGTCGCAGAACTGCTGATCGTTCAAATGTTAACTAAATGCTAAGGCCCTGGCGATGGCTCATCGCCTTTCCCATGGAAAGTGCAATTTTCCGCTCGTAACGTGCATTTCGATGTGGTTGATGGCGCCACATACTGGACCCGTTAACGAGAAAATGGCTGGCTGGTATGACAGATGCCTTTCCGAAGGCTGGCTCCAGCGGCCGCATGCTTACGTTCCAATAATAAAGAGTCCATCCATGAAAAAGCCCAATCCGCTGCTGGAAGATCTGAAATCTATCCTCCCGACTATCGCCGCGAACGCTGAGAAGGCCGAGAAGGAAAGAAGTGTCCCAGCGGAAAATATTGCCTTGCTGAAAGGTATCGGCATGCATCGTGCCTTCCTACCGAAAAAATTCGGCGGCATGGAGATTTCACTTCCTATTTTCGCCGAGTGCATCGCGGCACTGGCCGGTGCCTGCGCGAGTACCGCTTGGGCAATGAGCTTGCTGTGCACGCACTCCCATCAAATGGCAATGTTCCCTGCCAAGCTTCAGGAAGAGGTATGGGGTAAAGACCCAGACGCTACGGCCAGCAGTAGTATCGCCCCGTTTGGGCGTACTGAGGAGGTTGAAGGAGGAGTAACGTTCAGCGGAGAAATGGGCTGGAGTTCTGGGTGCGATCATGCTGAATGGGCCATCCTTGGTTTCCGGCGTAAAAACGCCGAAGGTAGCCAGGATTATTGCTTTGCAATCCTGCCCCGCAGCGATTATGAGATTCGCGATGATTGGTATGCCATTGGGATGCGCGGAAGCGGCTCCAAGACCCTCATAGTCCAGAACGCCTTTGTCCCTGAACATCGTATCCAAAAGGCCAAGGATATGATGGAAGGTAATTCGACTGGCTTCGGTCTCTACCCAGACAGCAAGATTTTCTACGCCCCGTACCGTCCTTATTTTGCCAGCGGTTTCTCGACGATCAGCTTGGGTGTGGCAGAGCGGATGCTGGAGGCCTTCAAAGAGAAGACCAAGAACCGTGTGCGAGCCTACACTGGCGCAGCAGTTGGCGCAGCGACTCCGGCGCTCATGCGGTTGGCTGAATCTACTCACCAGGTCGCAGCAGCACGTGCTCTGCTTGAGAAGAGCTGGAACGAAATTGCCGAGCACAGCGAACGTCACGAGTATCCGAGCCGCAGCACTCTGGCTTTCTGGCGAACCAATCAAGGCTACGCGACCAAGATGTGCATCCAGGCAGTAGACCGCTTGATGGAAGCGGCTGGCGGTGGCGCATGGTTTGAAAGCAATGAGATGCAGCGACTCTTCCGCGACTCTCACATGACCGGCGCTCACGCTTACTCCGATTACGATGTTTGTGCGCAGATCCTCGGCCGTGAACTGATGGGCCTTGAGCCCGACCCATCGATGGTCTGAAGGCCCATCAACGACCCAATTGACCCATAAAAACAATGAGAGCAAGCCATGCGCGGCTTGCTCGGGAGTCTTGCATGTCCACTGAAAATACAGAATTTGAGTTTGACGGGCGTGCGTTCCGTCGCGCCTTGGGTAACTTCGCTACCGGCGTAACCGTCATCACAGCCCGTGACCCTAGCGGTCGCCAGGTGGGCGTGACAGCAAATAGCTTCAACTCAGTGTCGCTTGATCCTCCGCTCATCTTGTGGAGCATCGATAAGCGTTCAAGCAGCCATGAGGTGTTTGAAGCAGCGTCCCATTTTGCAGTTAACGTGTTGGCAGCGGACCAGATCGACCTATCCAACAATTTTGCTCGGCCGAAGGAAGACCGCTTCGCAGGTATCGATTATGAAGCAGGTGTTGGAGGCGCTCCTGTTTTTGAAGACTGCTCCGCACGCTTCCACTGTGAGAAATACCAGCAGCTCGATGGTGGTGACCACTGGATTTTAGTGGGCAAGGTACTGGCATTCGATGATCTTGGCAGAGCACCGCTGCTCTACCACCAGGGCGCCTACTCCATGGTTCTTCCACACACGCGCATGACGAAACGTGAGGAAGGTCAGGCCCCTAGCAGCAACTTCCAAGGGCGGTTGAGCCACAACATCTACTACCTCATGACTCAAGCACTACGTGCCTACCAGGCGAGCTACCAACCTCGTCAGCTTTCGACAGGCCTGCGCACGAGTGAAGCCCGTATGCTCATGGTCTTGGAGAACGACGCTGGCCTCAGCCTCGGAGATTTGCAGCGTGAGGTTGCGATGCCTGCCCGAGAGATTGAGGAAGCTGTAGCAAAC
Source organism: Pseudomonas sp. TSO6 (assembly GCF_056098905.1). Classification (NCBI taxonomy): domain Bacteria; kingdom Pseudomonadati; phylum Pseudomonadota; class Gammaproteobacteria; order Pseudomonadales; family Pseudomonadaceae; genus Pseudomonas; species Pseudomonas sp. TSO6. Next base: position 67,407 of record NZ_JBLZWV010000026.1, read on the forward strand.
CTCAAGCGCAAAGGCTTGGTGGAGGATGCGGGCGAGTGCGTGAAATTGACGGTCAAGGGAGTGGACGAGACCGAAGCACTCTGGGCTATTGCAGGTGAGCAGCAGGAGAAGGTGTTCGGCCAGTTTAGCCAGGAACAGGTTGAGACTTTCAAAGAGGTTCTGAAAGCAGTCATCCGCATTTAAAGATTACGCGTGGTGGCAAAAAACGGTGCTAATTGCGCCGTTTTTTTATTTCACCATGACTCCCGTACCGAACTTCGCTGGACTACGCCGAAGCCCCATACAGCAGGTTTATCAATAACTTAGGCGAGTCCAACATATGCCGGTGCTTTCCGAAACCTGACCTAGCTTCCCCTCTGCTGGCCCCTACAAGGCTCCTGGGAATCGGGTCCTTCCGAGGAGTCATCATGGCAAGAATCAAGCTCACCAAGTCCGCCGTGGAGGCGGCGAAACCCCAGGCGCAGGCCGTCGAACTCAGGGACACGCTGGTGCCCGGCTTCCTGTGCAAGATTACACCGACGGGCCGCAAGGTCTTCATGCTCCAGTACCGCACGAACGCCGGGGAGCGCCGCAAGCCCGCCTTGGGCTTGTTCGGGGAGTTGACCGTTGAGCAGGCTCGCTCGCTGGCGCAGGAGTGGCTGGCGCAGGTGCGCCGGGGCGGCGATCCCAGCGCCGATAAGGCAACCGCCCGATCCGCCCCCACGGTCGCGGAACTGTGCAAGAAGTTCATGGAGGACCACTCCAAGCAGCGTAACAAGCCCAGCACGCAGCGCGGGTACCAGGCGGTCATCGACCGTTGCATCGTCCCGATGCTCGGCCGCATCAAGGTGCAGGACGTGAAGCGGCCCGACGTGGCGTCGGCCATGAAGAAGATGGTCCACAAGCCGGCCGAGGCGAACCGTACTTTCAGCGTCATGCGTAAGATGTTCAATCTGGCCGAGGTGTGGGGCTATCGGCTTGACGGCACCAACCCGTGCCGCCATGTCCCGATGTATCCCAACGGCAAGGCCACCCACCTCATCAGCGACGAGGAAATGGGCAAGCTGTTCCGGTATCTCGCCTTTCTGGAAACCGACGGCCTGGGGCAGGATCACGCGATCCTGCCGCTGGCGATCCGGCTGCAATTCGAGTTTGCGGGCCGCCGCTCCGAAGTCGTCGCGCTGCAATGGGATTGGGTTGATCTGGAGAACCGGCGCGTGGTCTGGCCCGACAGTAAGACCGGCTGCATGTCCAAGCCCTTGAGCGAGGAAGCCCATCGTCTGCTGTCTACCGCGCCCCGGAAGGACGGTTGCCCGTATGTGTTCCCGTCCCCGAACCATCCCGGGAAGCACATGACCACGGGCGAGTATTACGGCGGTTGGACGCGCATCCTCAAGCGCGCCGGCGTGACCCATGTGGGGACGCACGGCATCCGGCATCGCTCGGCTACCGACATTGCCAATTCGGGCATCCCCGTCAAGGTCGGCATGGCGCTGACGGCGCACAAGACCGTGGCGATGTTCATGCGCTACGTCCACACAGAAGACAAGCCGGTACGGGAGGCGGCCGAACTGGTGGCCAACCGACGCCAAGCCATCACCGGGGCGCGGCGAACTGATCCGGTGGAAACAGCGGCTAGCTAGGCCAACTTCTTGCGATTCATACCCGAACGGATATAATCCTGGTTCAGGAACGCAAGCTGCTGTACTGGGAAGGCTCCTCTAAGAAGGACTTCAAGGAGTTTCCCATCGACGTACAGAAGGACATGGGTGTCGCGTTGTTCATCGTCCAGTTGGGCAGCACGCCGCCTTCGGCCAAGCTCTGGAAAGGGTTGGGCTCCGGTGTGTACGAATTGGTGGAAGACCACCGAAGCGACACCTTCCGGGCAGTCTATACAGTGAAGATGGGCGATTCGGTACATGTACTACATGCGTTCCAGAAGAAGTCCAAGTCCGGCATCGCCACGCCGCAGCCGGACGTGGAACTGATCGAGAAGCGGTTGAAGGCCATGGTGGCCCGTCATAAGACGAGCGGGAGATAAACGATGAAGCGTAGTGACCATCCGCAAGGCACTGACAACGTGCTGCGAGATTTGGGCTTTGACGATGCTGAAGAGCTTTCGGCAAAGGCAGCGCTCGCGCTCAAGCTTAATGAATTGATTGACCATCGCGGCCTGAGCCAGACGGAGATTGCTGCGATCACGGGCATGACTCAACCGAAAGTGTCTCAAGTCCGCCGCTACAAGCTCCAGAACATTTCACTGGAACGGCTGATGCAGGCACTGGTTTCACTGGACCAGCGCGTAGAGATTGTGGTGCAGCCTGCGCGGCATGCACATTCGGCGTGCATTACGGTTGCCGCATGAGTCTGTGGCGTCTGTATAGAGGGAGATGGGGAGAATGAAGTTTGCCTATGAAGATTTGAGCGACGATCAGTTCGAGGTACTGATCGTGCTCTTGTGCCAACGCTTGCTCGGTATCGCCGTTCAGGGATTCGCAAAAGGGCCGGATGGCGGGCGCGACGCAAAATTTGTCGGCACGGCGGAACTGCACCCCAGTAAGGCCGCCCCGTGGGTGGGCACGGTCATTGTTCAGGCCAAGCATACCAACGGGTACAACCGCAGCTTTTCGGAACTGGATTTCTACAGTACATCTAGCAGCAACACGGTGGTCGGCAAAGAAGTGCCACGCATCAAGAAGCTGCGCGAGGCCAAGCAACTCGACCACTACATGCTGTTTGCGAATCGCCGCCTGACCGGAAATTCCGAGACAGAAATCCGTGACCACATCGCCGCCGAATGCGGCGTCCCTGCTTCGTCTATCTATCTTTGCGGCCTGGAACAACTAGAACTTTGGCTGAAACGCTTTCCAGAAGTGGCCCTGGAGGCGAATTTGGATGCGGTGGACTCGCCTCTGATTGTCAGTCCAGATGATCTTGCCGAGGTTGTTCAGGCGCTTGCGCGCCAAAAGGATGACCTGACAGCGTTACTCGACGACCCGCCCACCGTGCGCGTGACGTATGAGGAGAAGAACGCGCTCAACAATATGACGGCAGCATATGCAAAGGAGCAGCGGCGTAAATACCTGAAGGAAACGGCGCAAATTCGCACTTTTCTGGCTGCGCCAGAGAATATCGAATTGCTGCGCATGTACGAATCTGTGGTCGATGAGTTTCAGCTCAAGATCCTTGCGAAGCGCAAGGACTATCAGACCTTCGACGAAGTCATGGAATATCTGGTGGATCTGTTGTTCAGTCGCGACCCTGTTCTTCGGCAACACGCCCACAAGCGACTGACGAGAGCCATTCTTTTCTACATGTATTGGAACTGTGACATCGGGGAGGTGGATGATGCTGCGGCCAACCAAGCACTCACATCCTGATCGCACAGTAATTAATGTTTCTCTTCTGCTCCTTTCGCGGCTGAAAGATCGTCGCGTCGATGAATACGATGTGCTGCGCAAATTTGCAAAGAAGCACGTTGTCGGCGGCGACGTGCTTTTCCTGCCTGCACTCAATTTTCTCTATCTGATGGGCCTGATTGAATATCGTCCTAAGACGGACGCAGTCGAATACGTAGGGCCAAATGAAGCTATCTAAACTCTATTCCAACAAGCCGGATGTGTTTGAGCCCGTGGACTTTGCTCTTGGGCTGAATGTCGTCATGGCGGAAATCCGTCTGCCGGAGAATCGGAACAAGGACACACACAATCTTGGGAAGACCACGCTGGGGCGTCTTTTGGACTTCGGATTCTTGGCAGGAAAAGACCCTAAGTTCTTCCTCTTCAAGCATTTTGAATTGTTCAAGGATTTCGTCTTTTTCCTTGAAATTGAACTGGAGGACGGCTCCTTCATCACGATCCGACGCAGCGTAGAAGACGCGACCAAAATCGCCTTTAAGCAGCATGAGGCAGGCCATCAGGACTTGTCGGCGTTGGCGCTCGCGGAATGGGGTCATCGGGACGTTCCTTTTGAACGTGCACGAGAACTGCTTGATGGCCTGCTCGACTGGCGTGCTCTCAAGCCATGGTCGTACCGCAAAGCGCTTGGCTATCTGTTGCGGTCACAAGAGGATTTCCGCGAAGTTTTCCAACTTCGCAAGTTCGCTTCCAAACATGCTGATTGGAAGCCATTCCTTGCACACCTTCTTGGCTTTGATGCCAAGCTTATTGCCGAGCACTATGCAAAAGAGCATGAGCTCGCCAAAAAGCAGGAGACGGCGCAAGCCATCAAGAATGAATTGGGGGGGTCGATCGAGGACATCAGCAAGATTGAGGGCATTCTTCTGCTCAAGCAAAAAGATGCGGAGAAGAAGCAAGTGCTGCTGGATGCTTTCGATTTTCGCGCTCTAGACAAGGATCGCACCAAGAAGGTGGTGGAAGAAGTTGATGAGCGCATCGCTGCGCTGAACTCGGAACGCTATTCTTTGAGTCAAAACAGGAAGAAGGTGCAGGCATCATTGCAGGAGGATCAGATTCTGTTTAGCCCTGATGAAGCCCAGAGGTTGTTTGGCGAAGCTGGCGTGCTGTTCCAGGGACAGATCAAGAAAGATTTCCAGCAATTGATCGCCTTCAACCGAGCTATCACAGATGAGCGGCGCGGCTATCTCCAAGAGGAATTTTCGGAGATCGAGGGGGAACTGAAGCGAGTGAACGCAGAACTGAACTCCTTGGGAAAAAAACGTTCAGAGATGCTCTCCTTCCTAAGCGGAACGGATGTTTTCACCAAATACAAGTTACTTTCGGATGAGATGGTGACGCTGCGTGCGGACATCACATCGCTGGAACACCAGAAAGGCCATCTGCATCGTCTTCAGGAGTTGCGTACAGAGATTAGAGCCTTGACGGAAGAGCGCGACCATTTGCAGGCGCGGATCGAAGCCGACGTGGATAAGCAGAACTCTGATCAGGCAAGCCTGTTCTCCACGATTCGCGTTTTCTTCAGCGAGATTGTTGAGGAAGTCATTGATCGCAAGGCGCTATTGAGCGTGGCGCTCAATCAGGCAGGTCATCTGGATTTCAAGGCGGAAATTCTCGATGGCTCTGGCAACGCCACGAGCGCTGACTTGGGACACACTTACCGAAAGCTGCTGTGTGTTGCTTTTGATATGGCTGTGCTTCGTGCGCACCTGAGTGAGAAGTTCCCGCGCTTTGTGTATCACGACGGTGTGCTGGAATCGCTGGACGACCGAAAGAAAGAGAACTTGATGACAGTTGTGCGTCGTTATGCAGATTTAGGGTTGCAGCCGGTCATCACGCTGATTGACTCCGATTTGCCAGTACGAGCAGAAGATGATGCCCCTGTTTTTACAGCGGGTGAAATCGTCGTCACGCTACATGATGAGGGGGATCACGGCCGAATCTTCAAAATGAGAGGATGGTAATTCAATCCTCATTGGTTCACGTAGTTATTCAGGGCATGCTCCTGGCATTCAAAGTGATGGCTTGTGCGCGTTAGAGCGTGTTCTGAACTTTGAGCGCCGCAATAGTAATGAGGCTGGGGTGCTGTGATGCCCCGCAAGGCGATGCCGCGTTGGGCGCCGGTTTGGAAGTAGGAGCCACACACGTGCAAGCTTGGCTCTCAAGCGGCACGCCAACGATGGGATTGACCGGCCGGATTTTGAAGGATAAGCGGTGACGCGATGAAGCTAAACAAGGCTTGGTGGGAGCATCTTGCGCCGAAGTCGATGATCGGAAGGCGGCGCGAGGTTGAGCAGCTGCTTGAAGACTTCGTGCGGTCCTCCGAATACGGGCGGGAATGGGCGCGGGTGGCTGCGAATCCCCACGGCGTGTTTAGGCTCAAGCCAGGCCAAGTGATACCCGTGGTGCGCATGATTTTCATGGGCGACCGTCCGGGGTTCATCTCTCCGTTCCGGAAGCTCATGGATGGGCACAGAACGGTGGACCGCAAGCCAGAGTACGGTCTCGGCGCCCTAGGTGAAGGCGAGTTAGCTATCCAGCCTACGATTTCGGTGGAAGTCGTTACTGATCCCGCGTACTTGGCTGCGGCCATGCGCGGAGCTACGCAGATTAACGAAAGCACCATCAGGAGCCCTAGCCTTGTATTTTCGGTGCCCGCGCACTTCCTGCTATCGCCCAAGCACTACCCCGAACGCGCATACGTCCTCTACCAGCACATCTTCGGCGCTGGTGCGTCATACCCCGACGACGGGTCCTTTTATGTGGGTGTGTCCACCCGTAGCTGGCAAAAGCGCTGGTCCGAGCACCGTCGCGCGATTGAGACGGGCAGTCCATTGCTTTTCCATCGCCGATTTCGAGAAGAGCAAGAGGGTGGGCGTCTCACGTACGTGCACCACAAGGTGATGGCTATCACCGACGATGTGGAGCAGCTCTACGAGGCGGAAGAGTTCCTGGTGGAAGGGCATTGGGACGACGAACGCCGGCTCAACATGGTGCCGGGCGGAAAGAGCGGCCTACACTACCTGCGCGAAAACGGATTGCTTTTGAAAGGCGTCGTTCCTCTGCCCGATGACCGCGACAAGATTCTGCACAAGTGGTTGAATGACCATCCCCGCTTGGGGTTACCGGCGCCATGGGTCGCCGAAAAGTGGAAGGACAACGACTGGGCGATAGCGCAGATTTGCGGGCGGGACGGGCGCTTATCGGTGGTCCAAGTCAAGGCGATACGCGAGCTCGCCAAAAACCACACGCCCGAGGAAATTTACGTGCGCATCGGGGCGAAAGACGTGGACCAAGTGAAACGAGTCTTGGATGGAAAAACCTACGCACGAATAGCCTGATCTCCAAAGCGTTGTACCAAGCCGCCACGGTTCGCGCTGGCGGCTTTTCCGATGCTTAAAGCGTTCGAAACAATCAGCCACTTAGAGCGTTTTCTGAACTTTAAGCGCCGCAATAGCAGTGAGGCTAGAGTGCGGTGTTGCGCCGCAAGCCCTACCCGACGGACGTCAGCGGCGAAGAATGGCTTCGCTGGCTATCACCTGCTGGCAGTGCACCTTACGCCGGCCGAAGAACGCGAGCGTGCCCAGGTCGACCACATCTGCGCCGCAGTGCAGCGGCCGCGGGCCACACAGTCGAGCTGGCATGGGCCGACCGGAGCTAACCGGAGAGAAAGCGCGAGAGGCCGAAAAGGAACATGACATCACACTGCAGATCGTGAAGCTGCCTAAAGCGAAGAAAGGCTTCGTACTGCTGCCCAGGCGCTGGGTGGTCTAGCGTAGCTTTGGTTGGCAGGCGCGCTTTCGACGACTGTCTCGGAACTATGAACGGCTGCCCGAAGTGCTCAGCGGACTGCACTTCCTCGTCTTTTCCGTGTTCATGCTGCCCAATGCCGCGCGACTGCTGGCTTCTGCCAGTGGTTCATAACAGGCTCTAGCTCCTGTTGAGCCGGCATCACTTTGTGTAGTTGAGTGCTCATCCCTCCAGAAATCTTATAAAGTGTTACAAACACGCTTGCTTCGGTCACGCCGAGCAAGTCTTCCAGGATGGTCACAAGGACGGTCTATGGCCGCAAAGGATGAGCAAATGATTGGTCGTGGATCTGAATGGCGTCGCTGGGAACCGCACATCCATGCGCCAGGAACCGTTCTAAATAATCAGTTTGGCAGCGACTCCCCTTGGGATGCCTATCTCAGAAAGCTTGAGACAGTTACGCCGAAAATTGAGGCGTTGGCTGTGACTGACTATTACCTTACTGAAACGTACGAAGAGGTGGTAAGGCAAAAGGCGGCTGGCCGTTTGCAAGATGTACAACTCATTTTTCCCAACGTCGAATTGCGTTTAGATGTCGCTGCAAAGTCTGGCTTTGTCAACGTGCATCTCCTAGTCAGCCCTGAAGATCCGAACCACGTCGCAGAACTACACCGCATCCTTCAGCGCCTTCAGTTTCAGGCGCATGGCGATACCTTCAACTGCACCCGCTTGGATCTGATTTCCCTCGGCAGAAAAGCCGACACTAGCATCCTCGATGACCGCGCTGCGCTTTCGCACGGCGCCACGCAGTTCAAGGTGAATTTTGACCAGCTCCGCCGGGTCATGCGAGAGAGCGATTGGGCGAAGACCAACATCCTCATCGCGGTTGCTGGCGCGACAGGCGACGGAACTTCGGGGTTACGCCAAGCCGCAGACGCAACCATGCGTCAGGAGATCGAAAAGTTCGCCCACATCATCTTCTCAAGTAGTACAGCACAGCGCGAATTCTGGTCTGGTCGCAAGGGTGTGACGCTCGACCAACTCAAGGAGCGTTATGGCGGCTGCAAGCCCTGCCTCCACGGCAGCGATGCCCACGACCAGAAAACCGTAGGCGAGCCGGTTGAAGAGCGTTATTCGTGGATCAAGGGCGGTCTAGAGTTCGACGCCTTGCGCCAGGCTTGTATCGACCCCGAAGGTCGCGCTTATGTCGGAAGCGAATCGCCGTCCACGGCCATGCCTTCCCAAGTAATCTCGAACATAACTATCGGAGATGCGAGTTGGGCATCAACTCCGAACATACCACTTAATCCTGGGCTCGTCGCGATCATCGGCGCGCGCGGCTCAGGCAAGACCGCGCTTGCTGACATGATTGCCGCCGGCTGTGACGCAATCACTCCAGCCGCTTGGAATGCGAGCGTAAACATCAGTCCGTCATTTCTCGTCCGTGCCCGCCAGTTGCTTGGCCAGGCGACTGCAACGCTGACATGGGGTGGAGGTGCTTCAGTCAAACGCTTCCTCGACGGGCGCGATGCAAACGGTCATCTAGCTTTTCCCCGAGCGCGCTACTTGTCTCAGCAATTTGTAGAGGAGCTTTGCTCCTCTGCTGGCGTCTCCGATGGACTCATCGCGGAGATAGAGCGTGTGATCTTTGATGCCCATCCACAAGATGATCTTGACGGCGCTATCGACTTTGCCGAATTGAGGGATTTCCGCACCGCCCGTTTCCAGCAGGCCCGGGAACGGGAAGCTGAGGCAATCGCCGATTTATCCGAACGCATTGCCACGGAGATTGAAAAGGAAGCTGCTGCCACAGGCCTAGCGCTGCAAGTCACGCAAAAGACCGGCCAAATCAAAAGCTACAACGAAGATCTCGCCAAGCTTGTCGTGAAGGGAACTGAGGCTCAGGCCAATCGCCACACCCAGCTCGGACAGGCCGTGCAGACGCTGCGCGGAACGATCCAAGCCTACGGCAATCAGCGCCGGACATTCGTTGCGCTGCAGGATGAGGTGGCAAGCACTCGCAATACCAAGGCCCCCGAGCTGCTGCGCCAAGCCAAGGAACGACATGTTCACAGTGGCCTCAATCAGCAGCAATGGGATGAGTTCCTGCTGATCTATAAAGGCGATGTCGATACGAGTTTGACCGGCTATGTCACATGGTCCGATCAGCAAATTGCAGAACTCACAGGTCCGGCCATTTCGGCCAGCGATCCGAATACGCCGCTCTTCCCTGACACTGCTGACCTCTCTAAATTAACCCTCAATACGCTGTTGGCTGAAATGGCCCGGCTGGAGGTGCTGGTAAGCGCCGACAATGTCATTCGCGGTCAGTACTCCACTCTGTCAAAGCGCATCGCCCAAGAGAACGCCGCGCTCATTAGCCTTCAAACACGCCTAACCGACGCTCAAGGCGCTGGCGCGCGTCGTAAGGAACTCCAGAGCGAGCGGGAAGCGGCTTATGGCCGAGTATTTCAGGCGATCATCAACGAGCAGAATTCGCTCGCCGATCTTTATGGACCCCTGATGGCGCGCTTAAATGCGTCCACCGGCACTCTTCGAAAGCTCGGGTTCTCGGTTCGTCGCGTCGTTGACGTTTCCGCCTGGGGAGCTGTAGCTGAAGAAGACCTTCTCGACCGACGGAAGGCAGGGCCATTCCAAGGCCGCGGCGCGTTAATCGCTCTGGCGGACACAACCCTACGATCAGCATGGGAAACAGGTTCGGCTGCCGACGTGCAGGCAGCGATGACGAATTTCATTTCGCAATACATGCGCGACCTTCTGAGCCAGGCTCCCTTTGGCCAGAATCAACAAGCAGAGTTTCGTGGCTGGTTGAAGCAGTTCGCTCACTGGCTTTTCGCCACCGATCACATCTCGGTGCGATACGAAATAGTCTATGACGGAATGGATATCCGAAAGCTGTCGCCTGGAACACGGGGTATCGTACTTCTTCTTCTCTACTTGGCACTGGACGATGCTGACGATCGGCCACTTATCATCGATCAGCCAGAGGAGAACTTGGACCCCAAATCTGTGTTCGAGGAATTGGTCGCCCTGTTTATCGCGGCTAAGGCCAAACGCCAGGTAATCATGGTCACGCACAATGCCAATCTCGTCATCAACACCGATGCGGACCAGATCATTGTCGCCGACGCTGGCCCTCATCCTGCTGGTGGGTTGCCCCCACTCAAATACACATCTGGTGGCCTTGAGAACACTGCTATTCGCAAGGCGGTTTGCGACATTCTGGAGGGCGGCGAAGAGGCCTTCCGCGAACGCGCACGTCGATTGAGGGTTAGGCTGGATCGCTAACTGCGGCAGCATTGAACGCTCGGTGCGTAGATTGATTGCCAGATGTTTGGGAACGAACATCGGTTTTTCTTACCTCGATTCCTTGCGCCGGTATGAACGCAAATTGCACTTGGGTGCGATCCCATTGACCAACGGAAGGATGCAATAGCTCCGATGACGACCTCCGCTCCTATAGACACTACTGGCCTGCTCACCATATTGGGAGTCATCGCCGCTGTGTGGGCGCTCATCTCTCCCACTAATCGGCTCCGGCTTCGCTTCTGCACGACATGGGTGGATTGGGTCGTGGGTGGATCGGTGTTTTTTCTTGTCCACTACCTGATGTACGCCCCGGTCTTGGAGCAACTTGGGCTGTACTACAGCTTGGGACCTTGGAAATGGGGGTTCGACAGTTCCAGCGCGGTGTATCTGCTGCTGCTCTCGGTGGCACTGTATTTCTTTTGGCGAACACGCTTTCCGAAGCTGGCCCGAGGGCGAGTTCACGTCTTTCGTGAATTGATCGAAAACTTGCACCTCACCAAGCGCTATGGCGAACTGGTATTGCTGGTCGAACCCCAACTGCCCACTCTTATTTCCCTAACCCGGCAACAGTCTTGGCTGGTGCGCTGGATTAACAACGCGGGTAATTCCAAGGATGAACTGGCGGCACTCTTGCGCCGGGAGCCCCCCAAACCTCGTTCAGCATGGCGCAAGCAGTGGCGCCGTTCTCTGCACACATTGAAATCCAGATGTGCAGAGCGAGATCAGGCCAGCTTACAAGCCCGGGAGATCCTGTTGAATCTGGTCACCTCGCCTGAGTTAACCGTTCACCTGGCGCAGGCACACCCACATTTCTGCCTCAAGCTTCTGGAAGCGGACGAAGCGATACGTTCTGACTTTATTGCGCAGTACATCGACGCGCTGTTGGACGCCACGGGAAGCCGCCTCTACGTTGAGCTGAAGAACAATCAGAACCTCAATGGCGGAAGCCGTCTTTACCTGCCGGAAAGCAATCGGCTACTTCGTTTTTTCTTCGCCGATGCAGCGATGGCGGTAAAGAACGACGTGGAGGCTGCGATAGGTGATTCTGTACGCCGTCGATTGGACGAAGACAAGCATTTGGCCGAAAAGCTCAACGAACCATTGGGCTCCTACCAAGAGGTGGGGCGGTTTCGCTGTCCAATCAATTCAGGTATCACTCTCTTTGAAATCATGGTGCACGAAGGCATCCACCAGGGGTTGCAAGACCATATGTGGCTGCACTATTTTGACGACTTCGCCGAAAAGATCCTCAAGCAAATGTCTGGCGTATCCGACGACGGGGCCTATCTGGAGTGGCCAACGCCATTTCACTACCTTCTCGGCCGCCTGGTTGGCGTTGCTACGGATTGGGCTGAGCAGTGCGCGCGAATGGATGATTCCGAAATCCCACAGGCAACCCGTTGTGCCGTTGATTTCGATTGCCACTACATCTCCAAGCAAGCCACCAAGGTAATGGGGGCGATGCTGCAACACATCATTCCGAGTGAGAAGCTATCGGCGTCATTCAAGACGCATCTGCTGGAAATCGCTATTCGCAGTTATGTAAGGCTCCAGAGCGATCCAAGGATGGCCGATGTAGCCGCGTCATTCCTGAAGGCCGTGATCGTCGGATCGGATTTGCCTACAAAGGACGCTTACCGGCAGGAGCTTCGTAATGTATTCGGAAATCTGGATCACGTTCTGCGGGACAACGCGTCCACCTTCAAAACTGCGCTGGACGCCTCGCTGCCTTGACGCTTCGCCGCACGGGGGCGGTCATCGCGGCTGATTCACTTATTCGGCATGCCGGACGTTGGCAGTGGCTACGACTTGATTAAGGCCATAGCCCCTTCGTTCATCGCTCTCGTCAATGAGCCGCATCATGGCTTCGCGCAGTTCGCTCGACACGGGTGTGCCGGCGTCCGTGTCGCGAAAGTAGCGCATCACGGTGCCCGCGACGATGTCGGCCAACTGCACGCCGATGGCCTCATGCGACTGCGCAAACTCGATGCTGGCTTCCTCCTCGAACCGGTAGTCAGACTGCGGGGTGTAGGGCAGATCCACGAAGTGGCACAGGTTTTCGGCCGTCATTTTTCCCTGGCGCAGAATGTTCTCCACCTCCAATTGCTGGTCGTGTACCAAGCGGATGCCGGCCAAGCGCCTGCTGTAATAACGATTCATCCTGGCGTAGATGCTCGTGAATGACGTCATGTTCGGCAACATCCAGACCTGTTTCGCATGTTTGTTAAGGTCGGGGGGCGGAAGAAACCGCGACCAAGCCTCGCCACCGTTAACACGTTGCTCGTCGTATTCGGCTTCAGCCTCCTGCACCATGTGGGCAATGCCTTCCGCGATTTGCACGGCCGATCCGGTATAGCCCCGATCTGTGGCCATGTCGCGCAGCACGGCGAATGAGGCGCGGAGCGTCCCGTCACCCGGCGCCAGGCACGAGGCGACGAATGTATCGAGGACGCGTTCGGACGCGTGGAAGTACAGGAAGTCTGCCACCGTGTTCTTGATGAAGTGGAGCTTCACCGACTCGGTATAGCCAAGGCATGCTGGCAAGAGTTGGAACGAGGTGATGCTGGTGCAGATAAAGAAGCGCTTGTCGACCACCTCGATGAAAAGCGGAGCGCGTTGATCGAGCAATCCATTGATGACTTCGGCCGAGAATCTTGGCTTGGCTGTCAGCGACTTGGACTTGAGTTCGCCAGCAGGAATGCGGTGACGGCTTCGTAGCTCATTGATGCGATCTTCCCAGTCATGACCGTCCTCAAGACCAATGCCGGCTAGGGCAAAGTAGGGCTGGCCCTTGAAGTCGTAAGCATTGCCGCTGTTGATCATGTCCCCGCTGTGGCCGCTTTCATCAATATAGACGGTGGTCATGTTTCGATGCTGTCCCTGGAGTGATTCGTCTTCGGATGTATAGCGCATTCTGAACGCGCGCTCGACCTTAGTGTTAGGGGATGGGCGCGTTTGCGCCTTTCCTGGGGCTGGCGGCCGTTGGTGTCTTCCTGCCACCTCTGCGGAACGTCAATGTCCCGTTGAAGTTGCAAGAACGACTCTTTGATCACAGTGTGCCCAAAAGCCTGCTGATCCGTTGAATCATGGGCGTCCCCGGCCCAGAAGCATGGCCGGTCGCGCTGTCGTGCTGCGCATCGAGCCTCGCTGCGCGAGTCTCGCCCCTGACGGGCTTCCATCGTTCCCTCGCTCCGCTCGGCTGACGCCTACGGCCCGGCTTCCAGCTTCGGGCCTGCGCGCTTCGCTTGCGTGCGGTCGGCACACAGGGATGGCCGTTGCCTTGTCCAGCCGTCTCCCCTGACTTCATCACCTTACCCGCGACCGTAGCCCGCTCCCGTGTGCCGTCAAGGCGCGCAGGGCCGTGTCCTCGGCTGCGCCTGCGGGCCGCACCAACCCTGCGCTTGTCTCCTTGACGGCCCCCGTCCGCGCGCTCATTTGGCCGCGGGCGATGAACTCAGGAAAGACGGTGGCAACAGGGCCAACCGGGTTCCTCGTGCCGACCGCACCGAACAGCCGAAAGGCTGGGCTCCGAATCTTGGAATCCGGTGCGGGTGAACAGCAAACCCTTTCTTTGTCAGGAGAAAAAGCCATGCAACTCGCATCTCGTTTCGCTTCCCGTTCGCCGTCGCTGCGCAGCGACACCCCGCTGTCCGACGATCAAATCCAGCGCGTGGCCCCGTCCATCTTCGCGGATGCCCCGCATGAGAGCCGTTCGCAGCGGTACGCCTACATCCCCACCGCCGCCGTGCTGGCCGAGCTTCGCAAAGAAGGTTTCCAGCCTTTCATGGTGACGCAAACCCGCGTGCGCGACGAAGGCAAGCGCGAGCACACGAAACACATGCTGCGCCTGCGGCACGCCAGCCAGATCAACGGAACGGAAGCCAATGAAATCGTGTTGCTGAATTCGCATGACGGCACGAGCAGCTATCAGATGCTAGCCGGAATGTTCCGCTTCGTTTGCAGCAATGGCCTCGTTTGCGGCGACACCGTGGCCGATGTGCGCGTACCCCACAAAGGAGACGTTTCCGGGCACGTCATCGAAGGCGCTTACGAAGTCTTGCGCGGCTTCGACCGGGTGAAGGATTCCCGCGATGCCATGCGCGCTATCACGCTGGACGAAGGCGAGGCCGAAGTGTTCGCCCGCGCCGCGCTGTCGCTCAAGTACGACGACCCGGACAAGCCCACACCCATCACCGAATCGCAAATCCTGATGCCGCGCCGTTTCGACGATCGCCGCCCGGACTTGTGGAGCGTGTTCAACCGCACCCAAGAGAACCTGACCAAAGGCGGATTGCATGGGCGCAGCGCCAACGGACGCCGCCAGCAGACCCGCCCGGTGCAGGGCATTGATTCTGATATCCGCCTCAATCGCGCCCTGTGGCTGCTGGCCGATGGCCTGCGCCAGTTGAAAGCCTGATTCCCCTGCGCGGCAGGGGCAGGCAGCAACCCTTGCCGCGTTATTCGCTGCTGCATTCCATCATCGCAAGGAGTTTTCACTATGAACGCCATCAACCACACCGAAGCCCAAGCCATCCACGCCGCAGCCAGCGCCTCGCCTGCCGTGCTGCTGGAAGCCGCCGACCCGAGCAAGAATCTGATTCTTGTGCCGCTGTCGCGGCTGGTATCGCGCCCCACGGGCTGCAACGTGCGCAAGACCCTGCGCATGTCGATTCCCGAACTCGCCGCCAGCATCCAGCGTGTCGGCCTGCTGCAAAACCTGATCGTGACCGCGACCGCTGACGGTGAGCGTTACGAAGTCGTGGCCGGAGGCCGTCGCCTTGCCGCCCTCAAGCTGCTGGCGAAGAAGCGCCGCATCAGCAAAGAATGGGATGTGCCTTGCCTGCTGGTGGCCGATGGCACCGCCCGCACCGCCAGCCTGACCGAGAACGTGCAGCGTGAAGCCATGCACCCCGCCGACCAGTTCGAGGCATTTGCCGCGCTGGTGGCCGAAGGCCGTCCCATCGAGGACATTGCCGCAGATTTCAGCGTCACGCCGCTGGTGGTGCAGCGCCGCCTGAAACTCGCC
This sequence comes from Pseudomonas sp. TSO6, assembly GCF_056098905.1. Lineage (NCBI taxonomy): Bacteria > Pseudomonadati > Pseudomonadota > Gammaproteobacteria > Pseudomonadales > Pseudomonadaceae > Pseudomonas > Pseudomonas sp. TSO6. The sequence goes on from NZ_JBLZWV010000026.1 coordinate 82,908, forward strand.
AACGTGTCGCCGCGCCTGCTTGCCGACTACCGGGCCGAGGCCGTGAGCCTTGACCAGTTGATGGCTCTTGCCATCACCGACGATCACACCGCGCAGGAAGCCGCGTTCTACGATGCGCCGACATGGCAGCGCAGCCCGCATAACCTGCGCGACCGCCTGACCGAGCGCGAGATTGACTCCCACCGGCACCCGCTGGTGCGCTTCGTTGGGCTGGACACCTACGAGGCTGCAGGCGGTGGCACCCGCCGCGATCTGTTCGCGGAAGCCGATAGCGGCGTGTATCTGACCGATGCCACGCTGCTGGAACGACTGGCGCAGGACAAGCTGGCCAGCCTTGCCGCCAAGGTGAAGGCCGAAGGCTGGGCATGGGTGGATGCCACCCCCGGCACGACCCATGCCGACCTGCAAGCCTTCCAGCGCGCCCCGAGACAGCGCCGCAGCCCGAACAAGCGTGAAGCCCAACGCATCGAGAAGCTGCAAACCAAGATGCAGGCGCTGGCCGAGGCCGTGGATGCAGCCCTGGACGCCGACGATGAAGAAAAGGCCGACGCCTTGCAGGAAGAAGGCGAATGCCTGGGCGAACAGTTGCAGGCGCTGGAAGATGGCTTGCAGGACTACGGGGAAGCCGTCAAAGCTGCCGCCGGTGCCATCGTCACCATCGACCGCAACGGCGAGGCCGTGATTCATCGTGGCCTGCTGCGCGAAGCCGAGGCCAAGGCACTGCGCACGCTTGAACGGCTGCGGCAAGGTTTCGGCAGCGAGGGCGAAGCCAGGAACGACGACACCGGCGAGGAAACCGACGACGCCCCTAAGCCCGCCGCCATGTCCGACCGGCTGGCGCAACGCTTGAGCGCCCACCGTACCGCCGCGCTGCAAATCGAAGTGGCCCGGCATCCGCAGGTGGCGCTGGCCGCACTGGTGCATGGCATGGTGCAGGCTGTCTTGCAAGGCAGCCACTACGGCCACGATCTGCCGCTGGGTGTGAAGCTGACCCAGCAAGATCGGCTGGAAGGCATGGCCCCGGATTGGCCGGAATCGCCCGCCGCCGTGGCACTGCGCGAACTGCAACAAGTAGCGGGTGAAGCCTTGCCGCAGGACAGCGCCGAACTGTTCGCCGCACTGCTGGCGAAGCCGCAGGATGAACTGGTGCGCCTGCTGGCCGTATGCGTGGCATCGACGGTCGATGTGGTGACGCCCCGCGCCACGCAGCACCAGCCGGGCGCCGAACTGGCGCACGCCGTGGCGCTGGACATGGCGGCATGGTGGCAACCGACCGCAGACGGCTATTTCCAGCATGTGCCGAAGGTCGCGATTCTGGAAGCCGTGGGCGAATTCGCACCGCAGCATGTCACCCGGCTGGCGAAGTTGAAAAAAGGCGACATTGCCAGCGAAGCCGAACGGCTGGCCGATGGCACCGGCTGGATGCCTGCCATCTTCGCCGCCGAAGCCACGCAGCAGACCGTGCAGGAGGTGGTGACGGACGAGGCAGCCGAAGCACCGGAGGAAGTCGCCGCCGTGGCGGATGAGCAGACGCAGGCGGAGGCACTGGCCGCTTGACCCCGCACACAGATAGCGCCCCGGTTCCGGCCGGGGCGCTTTCATGCCGAGGATTCCCCCATGAGCCACAACACCACGAGCCGCCCACGCATGGCCGTGACCTACGCCCCCGGCACGGTACGCGCTCGCCGTCGGCATGGCGATGGCGACGTGCGCGGCTACCGCCCGCCTCGCGGCTGGACAGCCCGCGCCGACCTGACCGACCGGCACCCCGTCACGGGCCGCGCCCTGCCGCGTGCCGTGTGGTGGATCATCGAAACCAAAGAATAGGGAGCAGCCCCGCGCCCAAGCCGTTCCGTCTTGGGCGCGGGGAATACCAAAAATCCGGGCGCGGCGGTGGCCGCGCCCGGTTTCAAGGCTCAAAGCCAAAACGCCCCTTTACCGCCTTCGGTCAGGCGGCAAAGGGACCGCGCACAAGTCGCCTTGTGCACAAAAGCCATTGAAGCCATGCAAGTGCAGCGGCGCACGCGCCGCCGACATTCCGACAGCACCTCGCCGCAATGGGCGGCGCTTGTGGCGCTACGCCCCGGCTTGTTGCGGCAGGTTGCACGAAAGCGTGCCGTGCTCGACGCTGGCGGTTCGTTGCCTGTACGTCACGAAGGACGGTTCACCGACACGCCACCTGGCCTCGATTTGGAGCTTCCACGCCACGCATCAAGCATGTGGCCGCAAGTTGTGGCAGGAGCGCTCGTACCTTGTTGCTGGGGCATTGACCTGGCCGCGTCAGGGAACAAGCCGGTGAAGTTGTCATGCGAGGATGCCGAGTCGGCCATGTTTCCATTCGGGAGCGGGCGGCCCGTGCGTCCTTGTCTTGTCGTGAATCCTGGGGGTGGCGCGGCTGCGCCTTGGGCTTCATGGCCGCAACCTTGCAGCGAAAACAATTTCCCCTGCGCTGCGCGCATTCCTCGCGGGACAAATTCTTTTCGCCTCCAGGTTCTCCACGTTGTTGCGACCGATCTGCAGTGCGGCCAGCCCATCCCCCACCGGACGGATCACAACAAGGACGCACTGGCGCGACCTTGTTCAACCCGAAAGGAGAAATCATCATGGCTAATATCGGCACCTTCACCGCAGAGAAAGACGGCTTCACCGGCTCGCTTCGCACCCTGACGCTCAACGTCAAGGTCAAGCTGGTTCCCAACGACAAGGGCGACAACGAGAACGCTCCCGACTACCGCCTGCAAGCAGCCAGCCACGACATCGGAGCAGCGTGGAAAAAGACCAGCGAGGCCGGACGCCCTTATGTGTCCGTGACCCTGGACGATCCTTCGTTCCCTGCAACGGTTTATGCCCGCCTGATCGAAGGCGAGGACGGCGCACACGACCTGATCTGGTCGCGCAGCAAGCCCAAGGCGGCGTAACCACCTCAGCGCCTCGACCACTATGGCGAGGCGCTTGGCTTACCTGCTCACTTCATTGGGGTGAGCGGATTCACTAAACACCTGCAAGACAGGGGCCAGCACCAACTGCCCCACGGCATAAAGGCCAGGGCCTCTGCCCATGAGTTCCGCAATGCGTTCCTCATGGAGTCCGCCTGCTGCGCAGTCTTGCTCCATCTGTGCAACTAATGCGGCTTTGGCCAGGGCCAACGTGGCCTCGGCATGCTGCGATAGACCGCTTGCTGATTGAGCGTCATACGCAATCAGGTTATCGAGCACTGGGGTAATGCTTTCCATGCCGTCTTTGACCATTTTCGCCCGTAAGCCTTCAACGACAAAAGTGACCAAGCGCCAAATTTGCTGTGGTTGTTGGTCAAGTTCCTTTTCGATCAGTGTTCGCGCTTCAAATGGCGACAAGGTGGAACATGGCGCGAGCGCCATACTCATGGTGCGAGCCAGTTTGAGGAGTTGATGTTCTTCCAAGCGTTCCAGCAGGTTTGCGAATGCACGCTGTTGCGTGCCGTCGGCGAGCGCATTCGCAAGCCCTTCGGTAGAGTGTTCCGGCACTTGAACGCGGCCTAGCGCTGAGAGCACCTGATGTTTGCCGATATCGTGTGGCGGATGCTCCGCGAGAGGATCAATGTCCACGGTCACTTCTCGCGTGGCGGAACCCTGCGGTGCCTTGCCCAGGTGTACGGCAAAGGTTAAAGTGGAGAACAGCGCGACACGGCCGTAGATTTGGCCGTCGAAGCCATCAATACCAACCGTCACTCGATGCCCAAATTCAAACTTGTTGGCGCATGCTCCGGCGGGCGGGCTGAAATCCCACCAGGTCGGCGCCATGCCTCCGAAGAGCTCCAGCGCAGCCGTCACTGCTGCGCGTGCCTTGATCAGTTCCTCGCGTTCTTCCGGCTGCTGCTCGCAGCCGCCCAGCGCTGCGACCTTGGCGATAGCTTGCGTGTAGTCGATGAAGTTAGAAAGCGCCCCTGATCGAGCGACCTCCGGAAACTCCTGAGCAAAGAATGTCTGCGTCATGTACGCGATGGCACCCAGACCACAGGCACCGCCAAATTTGCGCTTATGGTGAATGGAACCCGTGATGTACGGTCGAGTGGACGGCTTCGACAAGGGCATCCATTCATGTCCATCGTCCTCCATCTTTTTTGCGAACTGTTTGACGGACTGCTGGTTGGGAAATGCCAGATGCAACTCTTCACCTTCGCCAACTGCGGTGCGGGAGATGACGCGGGGCTTCGTGAATTTGATCTCCTTGGCAGAGATCGAAACGGTCTCTCCCGTCAGCGTGTGCTCGCCATAGGCAGTTTTGGGGTGCTTGGAGTGATCCGGCCGAACGCCCAAGTATGCATTGAGGAAGTCGAGCTGCTCGGCAATCTCATTGACGAGACCCGAATAGCTGTTGTCGTGCTTGGGGCAATAGATGCCAGAGTTGACCCGCCGGCCTCCAAGAGACGCCGGAAAAACGTGCTCCCCAGAGCCTGCGGCCTGTCCGCACACGATGCATGTCTTCGCCATTGAGTTCCTTTCCAAAGTTGCACCACGCCAAGCGAAGCTATGCGATGCAGAGTCAATTAGGCACTTCGCCCAGGACTTCTTCAACGGCCCCCATCAAGTGGGCGACGCTGAGCCCCAGCGCACGCGCGATCTTGAAAATAATCGCCAGCGTGGGCATGTGTTCGCCGCGCTCAATCTTGCCCATGTGAGAACGCTCGATACCGGCTTGATGTGCCAAGGTTTCCTGCGCCACGCCTTGCTCGACCCGCAGTGCGCGCACCGCCGCGCCGAAGGCCTGGGCCAGCTCGGCGTCGAAGGTGGTGGAGCCGGCCGGTCGGCCGCGCTGGACGGTTCGCTTCTGCATAGACAGAAGCGTCGATTCGCAGCACAATTAAAACCACGTTATATTTAACTCATTCATCCAATCTCACCTGTTTTTGTGCCTTTACTGAAATCCGCATTTGCGGCTTTCTTCAAAAGCGGAGAGCCTGATCCGTGTCTTTCCTGACTTCCGTGCATGTGCCTTCGTGCTTCTACGTCTCTGCGGATACGTGGGGTTGCGCCTTGGTGCTTTCGTTGGAAGGCGTGAAAGTGCCGCTGCTGCTCTGCGAGTCTGTGGACGTACAGCCATGACTCCGCTCATCACCGCCGACGAGCGCACGCGCCTGCTGTCCAACGGCCAGGCCCGCGCTGCCGGGCAGGACACCGACCCCCTGCCCGTGGTGCGCCTGTTCACGCCAGATGCTCACGCTACCTGGCTGCTAGCCTCGCTCGACCCAGCCAATGGCGATACTGCCCACGGCCTGATCGACTTGGGGATTGGCATGCCTGCGCTGGGAACGGTGAAGCTGTCCGACCTAGCCGCCATCGTCGGGCCGCGTCAGCAGCCCGTGATACGGGATCGCTATTTCCAGCCAGTGCGGCGGCTGTCGGAATACCTGCGACTGGCCGAAGACAACGGCTCGATAAACGATTGAATGCCACCGCGAAGCGAGGCGCATTGTGTCTATTTCGGTCTGGTCTGTGACCCGTTCGGTCTGAATCGGCAGTGTTGCACCGTAGCGGTGCGTGCCAGATCGAAACGGTCATGATGCCTGGCGCGGGCTGCGGCAAGCTGACCGACGCGGCATGCCATTGGAGTGCATTGCCGCCGTCGCACTCGGACGATTTCAGCAGCGCATCGGAGTTCATCGGTCTTGACACTGCCAGTTTACGCTTCACCCATGACGTTTTGACGATGGCCTCGTAGCACGCCGTTTCGCTGTGGCGACGCATCCCCAGCACAGGGAGGTTGCCTTATGGCTGATCGCAGTGCCGAGCCGTGGTATGCCACGGCGGCATATCTCTACGTTCTGCACCTCGATGGCCCGGCGCTGGCCTGGGAGTACCTGCGCCGCCATCCTGACTACCGGCGCGACTGGCTGCGCCGTCGTCGCCAACCGGATGCTGCCAAGAGCTGGGGGCTGCGCCTGCTGGAAGATCACGCCTTGGATGCGCGGGACGCGCACCCGGCCTGGTTTCCCGATCACGATGCCGTGGTGCAGCTCTACCCGGATGCAGATCCGCCGCCCGATGCGCTGTGTTTTGAGTTCTGGAAGCTGCCGGGCCACAAACATCTGATCCATGACGGCAAGCGCCTGGTGCTGGTGGCGCGCTGGCCCGGCTGCTGCCTGCGTTTCGTGCTCGCGCCAGACTTGGCCGATGGCATGGCTTACGTCTATGCAATCCGGGCCTGCGCCGCGCCTTGCGAACGCTATGCGGCCCTGGCGAGCGAATTGAACAAGATCGCCGTAGCCGCCGGCGCCGTACCTGCGGCGACCGTCCGGCCACGTCCGCCGCTGTCCGCATTGCTGGAACTGCACACGCTTCAGGCGCTGGACGCGACCCTGGCGGGCGCGTCCTTGCGCGAAGTCGCCGAAGGGCTGTTTGGTGTGGATGCCGTTACCGCCGACTGGCACGCCGACAGTGCTTTGCGCGCCCGCGTGCGGCGACTGGTACGCCGAGGCGATAGGCTGATGCGCGGCGGCTATCGCCGTCTGGCACAGCTTCCGGCTGTCACTTCGCATGAGGGGGGACGTTTCGCATCCCCTGCAGAACGTCCCTGAGCAAGAGTCCCAAGTTTCTTGAGACTGCCTCTATCCGGCTGCGCTGTGTGGCCGGGCTTGATGGAGGACCATCCCATGCGACCTGCTCCCTTGCGGCCTGCCGCCGCTCCCGTTGCCACACCCGCACAACCCCAACGCTATCTCACCAACGATGAGGCCGCCGATTACCTGCGCCTGTCACCGCGCACGCTGGAGAAACAGCGCGTCATCGGTGGTGGCCCGAAGTTTCGAAAGTTCGGTCGCCGCGTCATGTACGCCGTGGCCGACCTCGATGCCTGGGCGGAAACGCGCAGCTTCGAGACCACTTCCGATCCTGAATATGCCGAGCACCACTCGGCTGACAGTCGTGCGCGCTGATCGGCGCATCGCCGGTGTCCATCGCCATGTCCCGCCCACCAGGGCACGCCTTGCAGCAGCGCGAACAGCTCGACCTGTTCCGAGCACTGCCGGGCGAGGACATGGCACCGCGCGATGCCCAGGACTTGATGGCCTATCCGTTCTTCTCGCTGGCGAAGTCGCGGCGCACCGCGCCGATCGACTTCCGCAGCGGCAACATCACCATCCGCGTGGAAGGCACGCAGGAGCATGGTATTGCCACCATCTGGGATGCCGACATCCTGATCTGGGCGGCCAGCCAGATCGTCGAAGCCAAGGACGCGGGCATCCAGCCGTCCCGGCGGATGCAGGCCACGCCCTACGAGATCCTGCGCTTCATCGGGCGCGGCAAGTCGCTGCGCGACTACCAGCGTCTCAAGGCCGCGCTCGACCGACTGCAATCGACCACGGTAGCCACGTCCATCCGCGAAACGACGGGAAGGCGCTTGCACCGCTTTTCGTGGATCAACGAGTGGAAGGAGCTGGCCGATGCCAACGGCACGCCGTTGGGCATCGAGCTGATCCTGCCGGACTGGTTCTATGCGGGCGTGCTGGACGCCGCCCTAGTGCTGACCATCGACCCGACGTACTTCCGACTCACGGGCGGCATCGAGCGCTGGCTGTACCGCCTGGTGCGCAAGCATGGCGGCAGGCAGGAATATGGCTGGCAGTTCGACTTCCGGCATCTGCACCGCAAGTCGGGCAGCAGCACTCGGTTTTCGGATTTCGCCTACGACCTGCGGGCGCTGGTCACCCGGCAATCGCTGCCGGGATACGAGCTGGGCATCGTGCGGATTCCCGAGGACGACATGGAATTGCTGACCTTTCGGCCCGTGCCGCAGACGGCACGGGGATAACAGCGGGACAAGCTGTGGATGGGGTCGTGCTATCAGGAGTAAGAGGTGTCGTGCTATCAGGAGTACGCCTATCGTGCTATCAGGAGTACGAAAACGCCGGAAAGCCAGTAACGGCGCGGGTTTGCGATCCCTCTAACATTACTAACTTAAATTCTCTAACTATTGGTAGAGAAGCAGCATTGCGGTGGACAACTACCGCAGGCCGAAAAACCAGCCAGGAAAAGCCGCACAAACCACCCCGTTCGGCACGGCAAAAACAGTCCGGCCTTCCAAGCTGGAGGGCCGCGCCATGATCGTCGCCTTGCTCAACCAGAAAGGCGGTGTCGGCAAGACCACGCTCGCCACCCACATCGCGGGCGAGCTGGCGATGCGTGGTCAGCACGTCGTGCTGCTGGACGCCGACCCGCAGGGTTCCTCGCTGGACTGGACGCAGCGCAGAAGCCAGCAAGGCTTACCCCGGCTGTTCAGCGCCGTGGGCCTTGCACGCGAGACGCTGCACCAGGAAGCACCAGAGCTGGCCCGCCGCGCCGATCACGTCATCATCGACGGGCCGCCCAGGATTGCCGCCTTGGCGCGCTCCGCGCTGCTGGCGGCCGAACGGGTGCTGATCCCGGTGCAGCCCAGCCCCTACGACCTGTGGGCCAGTGCCGAGATGGTGGCGTTGATCCGCGAGGCGCAGGTGTTCCGGCCTGCGCTGCGCGCGGCCTTCGTCATCAACCGGCGCGTCAGTACCACGGTGATCGGGCGCGAAGCACGGCAAGCCTTGGCCGAACAGCCGTTGCCAGCGCTGCGCAGCGAGGTGCGTCAGCGCATCGTCTTTGCCGATAGCGTGACTGCGGGGCGATTGGTGCGGGAGACGGCTCCCGATAGCGCTGCAGCGCAGGAAATCACCGCGCTGGTCGATGAGCTGCTGCGGTGGCCGTCATGAGCGACAACAGCAACCCACCCAACGGCAAACGCCCGGCCAAGCGGGTCGGCATCGGCGCGCGTCCGCCCGCCAATCCGCACGCCGAGGCGTGGATTCGCCAAGGCGACGCCGATGCGCTCAACAAGTGCGACCTCTACACCGCGCGCCTGACCCTCGACATCACGCCTGCCATGCGGGCACGTATCAAGGTGTCGGCCTTCACGCAAGGCGTGACCGTGGCCGACCTGCTGCGCGGTTTGCTGGAGCGCGAGTTTCCAGAACACCGCAGGGAGAACACGCCATGACCACATCCGCATTGTCTGCTACCGCACCGCCCGCCATCGCGATCACGGCTGTGCACGCTGCACCGTCCAGCCAGCCTAGCAGCGCGCCGTTGATGCGCGTATCGCTCGCCTACATCGAACCGCGTTTCAAGCTCTACCTGCGCTTCGGCGAACCAGCGCGCACGCTCCAGCTCGATCGCTGGCGGCGCTGTGCCATGTTCTTGCCGGGTGCAATCCTCTGCCGCGTTCGTTGGCAGGCCAACGACTACGGCACGATCCGCTGGCAGCTCATGGTGATGCAGGCTGCTACACCGCTTGATGCCGTGCAGCGCATCCCCGGCGTGCAGCCAGGCGCGTGCCTGCTGCTGCATGCCGAAGGTGACGCCAGTGTGCGCGCCGTGCTGGAACGCATCGACGGCATCGAGGCGCTGGGTATCGCTGCCATCGACGTGTCGCCCGCGTACTGGCGCACGCTCGCCAACAGGCTCGCCGCGCATTTGCCGCTGCCCGAATACACCGCGGAGCGGCACGCCGCCTGGCTGGCCGGGAGGGCGCTGCCATGACCGCTCATTCCACCGCCGCGCGCACGCCCGAAGCCGCGCCGCATCCTCGCTCGCGCCTGCGCGCTCGCATCCTGCTGGCGGGCTTCGCCGTCGTCGGCCTCGCTGCGCTGGCCTGGGCGGCTTTCGTGCAGCCGCTGCCGCGCCTGATCTACAACCCGTCCGACAGTGTTTCGGTCGGCTGGTATCGCGTCGATCCGCTGCGCCACGACACCGGCTCGCTGCCACGTCCCTTGTCCGTGGACAGCATCGTCCTGACCCGATTGCCTGCTGAAGCTGCCACACTCGCTGCGCAGCGTGGCTACCTGCCAGCCCACATTCCTCTGCTCAAACGTGTGGGCGCTGTCGCACCACAACACATTTGCATCGTCGCCGGTCAGGTACTCATCGACGGCGTGCCGATGGCCGCCGTGCTGCCCGCCGATCGGCTTGGCCGACCGTTGCCATCCTGGCAGCTTTGCCGCCGTCTAGAACCAGGCGAGCTGTTCCTGCTGAGCGTGACGAATCCTGCATCGTTCGACAGCCGGTATTTCGGCCCGGTCAGCGCGACCGCCGTGATCGGCATTGCGCATCCGGTCTGGCTGGAGACACGCCCATGATGGCCTCCGATTCGCTGCACGTTACCGTGCATCTCATCGTGCCATCGGGCATGTCATCTTGCAGGCCGTCGCCGTGTCGTCGCGCGTGTCGTGCGAGCGCATCCGCACCGCACGACGCGCAACATCCGGCGCAGCCGTCCAGCGTGCAGGCGTCTTGCCTCGAACGTGCCTGGCCTGCGGCCATCGGCGCGTTCGCCGGCGGGCGGGCTGCAAGCAGTGCAGCACCGCCGGGCCGCCGATGCCCTGAGCGACAGCGAGGGGCAAAGGTGGAAGGCAAGACAAAAGGACGCGGCACCGGGCCGCGTCGAAAGCCAGTCTGCACATGGGGGTGGCGCGGCACGGAGCGGCTTCGCCACCGTGCCGCTTGGGGCGCGAGGCCCGCGCCAATGCAGGCATGTCCCCGTGCTTCGCACGACAGGACACGCCAGAGCTTGCAGGGAGCGCGGCCATGACCGACCACCGCGACGACGATTTCCGCGTGCGCCCGAGCGCCCCGAAAAACCGGGGCAAAGGCCAGGGCCAGAGCTTCGTTTCCAAGGTGCTCAAGCAGGCCGGCAAGGCCAGCAGCGGCAAGTCCTCGAAGCGCCATTCCGCAACCGGCGGCAGCGGCGCACGCGCTGGCCAGCGCCCCGGTTCACGGCTTGGGCGCGGCCACACGGCGGCGCGTTTCGCGGGCGCGAAGCTGACGCCCATGTCGCGGCGCGTGACCATCAAGACGCTGCTGGTCAATCAGCGCAACGCCAGCCCCCATTCGCTGGCGAAACATCTGCGCTACATCGAGCGCGACGGCGCGGGCCGCGATTGCGAACCGGGCCGGGCCTACGGGCCGCAGACCGACGATGCCGACCTGGATGCGTTCAAGGAGCGGGCCGCCGACGACCGGCACCATTTCCGCTTCATCGTCTCCCCGGAGGACGGCCCCGAGCTGGACGACCTGCGCATCTACACCCGGCACCTGATGAACCGCATGGAAGCCGACCTGGGGACGCGGCTGGACTGGGTGGCGGTCGATCACTGGAACACCGACAACCCGCACACCCACCTGATAGTGCGCGGGTACGACGACACCGGCAAAGACCTCATCATCGCGGGCGACTATATCGCTCACGGGTTCCGCTATCGGGCCGCCGAACTGGCGACCGAATGGCTGGGGCCGCGCACCGAGCTGGAGATCAAGCAAACCTTGCAGCGCGAAGTGGAGCAAGAGCGGTGGACGAGCCTCGACCGGACGCTGCAACGCGAGGTCGACGAGGATGGCCGGGTGCAGATCGGACGCTTCAACGAACCTCGGCTGCAACGCCAGCGCCTGCTGCTGATCGGCCGCCTGCAACGCTTGCAACGCCTTGGCCTGGCCGACGAAATGCAGCCAGGCATCTGGGCCATTCATTCCGATGCCGAGAAGACCTTGCGCGCACTGGGCGAGCGTGGCGACATCATCCGCACCATGCAGCGGGCCATGAGCGGTCAGACGCGCGAACTGGCGGTGTTCGAGCCGGGCAAGGATGCCAGTGGAAGCGGCCGCACCATTGTCGGCCGCGTCGCTGCCAAGGGGCTGGCCGACGAGCTGCACGACCGCGGCTATCTGGTCATCGACGGGGTGGACGGTAAAGCCCACTACGTCGCACTGAACGCCCGCGACGAGCTGGCGAACTATCCCACCGGAGCCGTGGTGGAGGTACGCGGCTCAGCCGAGGTGCGGGCGGCCGACAGGAGTATTGCCGCGCTGTCGAGCGATGGCCTGTACCGTACCGACCATCACTTGGCAATCGAGCATGGCAGAGTCAAGCCTGGCCGCGACCCGCAGGAAGTCGTCGCGGCCCACGTCCGCCGACTGGAAGCCCTGCGCCGGGCCAGCATCGTGGAGCGCCTGGCCGATGGCCTATGGAAAGTGCCGGACGACCTGGCCGAGCGAGGCCGACAGTACGACGCGCAGCGACTGGGCGGCGTCGCCGTCGAGCTGAAATCGCATCTACCGATCGAGCGGCAGGCCCGCGTGATCGGCGCAACCTGGCTGGATCAGCAGTTGATCGGTGGCGGTAAGGGGCTGGGAGACATAGGCTTTGGCGGGGAGGTCAAGAACACCCTGCAGCAGCGCGCCGACTTCCTGGCCGAACAGGGGCTGGCCCAGCGGCGCGGGCAGCGCGTGATCCTCGCCAAGAATCTGCTTGGCACGCTGCGCAATCGGGAACTGATGCAAGCCGCCAAGGACATTGCCGCCGACACCGGACAGGAGCATCGGCCCGTCGTCGACGGTCAGCGCGTTGCCGGGATATACAGTCGCTCCTTAATACTGGCGAGCGGGCGCTACGCGTTGCTTGATGACGGAAAGGGCTTCAGCCTGGTGCCGTGGAAACCAGTGATTGAGCAAAGAATTGGACAGCAGATTGCCGCAACAGCCCATGCCAACGGGGTGACATGGGATGTTGCCCGACAAAGAGGAGCATCAATAGCATAGGGCGTTGCGTGCCGATGTCGGCTTGGATTTACTTTTATGATACCGATTGAGCTCGCTGAGAGCGCAATTTGCGATGAGCAAGCGCGGTGGCAATAAGAACCAGGATGGCCAAAATAGCGGCGGCGCTGAATACACGCTGAGAATTACCAGGCACGTATTCCATGAACGATGAGGCGAATTGACCAGAGAAAATTGCCATAGCTAGATAGGCTAGATTACGCCCCCTTTCCTGTGCATGACTCTTTTCAACGGTCATATGGTTCACAAGTGGAACAGTGAACCCAAAGCCACAACCCAACAGGATGCCTCCAATGAGGAAGGCTACAAAACCATCAGCAACCGCGAAGAATGCATGTGATATCGCGTAGCATGCAAATCCGACGAGCAAGATTCGATTTTCCCCGAATCGAGAGGCCAATTTGGTTAGCGCTCCAGCCGCCACGACTGCGACCAGCGAGACGAAGGACAGAAAATAACCTATCTCGGCTGCGCTCGCATTGATTTCGTGCAGCCGCATGGGAAGCATGATGATTCCAGTGAAGAATGAAACCATCGTAAAAAACGCCGCAAAGTAAACCACTTTGAGTGCGCTCGAAACTTTTGCGTTAGCACGGCTGTTGGAATCTGATTCCGCATCAATGTTTTTGGGTACGAATGCTATTACCATGACCAGCAATGCCCAGGCGAGCAAATAAAGCGCGAACGGCCAGCGCCAGCCGACAGTTGCCAGGAGGCCACTGACGAATAGGAAGATGACTCCACCAAGCTCGATTGACATTCCCTGTTTTGCCATCATCGACAGCCTTGCTCTGCCGTCGTAAAGCGCGGAAATAAGCCCTGTTCCTGCTGTCATGATCATTCCGGTTGCCCCGCCCAGCAGAAAGCGATCGGCGAAAACGACTACTTCACCATGCAGCCAAGCGCCCATTACTCCGAGCAGTCCATAGAGAAAAAGTCCGGCACAAAGCGTGCGGTACAGACCGACGCGCCCGATGAGCTTCCCGATTAAGGGGCCGAAAATAACAACTCCTAGAGCAGGAACTGTCACCAGACTGCTGGCAAAGCGGGTTACACCAAGCTGATCAGCAATTTCTGGGAGCCCAGGAACAAGGACGCAACCAACCATAATCGTCAAGCATGCGACGCTCAACAGAGTCCACCCTGTTAGCAAATTCGCTTCGCCATATTTTTTTGAGTTCATTTTCAATTTCCTTTCGCCGGGTTTCCCGCTTACAACATTCGATCAGTTTCATTCTCCGCACCCAATCACTCGCACGGCGACGCTCCTATAGGATGTGCTGGAAGATGCGGCTTGAGCGCCAAAAAAGCTGATGCCAACTGTTCTAGGACTTCTACCGGCACATTTGAGAGCAGTTGGGAATATGTCTGAATCGTAAAAGCCTGCATCTCGTCCAAACGTTGCTTTCCTGCGTTGGTCAGCTCCACGCGCTTCTGGCGGCGGTCTACCGGGCTCTCTCGTCTTTCGGCGAAACCAGCATTAACAAGTCCGTCGACCATACGGCTGGCTGCGTTATGAGAGAGATGTGTGGCTGTTGCTAGGCTAGCAATTGTTTGTGCTCCGTCGTGATAGAGCTGATAGAGAGCGTTGAATTGGCTGAACGATAGATCGCCGCCGTGGAGCGTTTCCGCTAGATACGGAAAGACCCGATGCATGGCGAGCCCATGCATCAGGTCAAGATTTTTGGCCAGCGATTCGTGGGGGGGTATCAAAGACATGAGAAGCTCCTTACGGGTACGCTTGCATTATATGCATGTACACATATAATGCAAGCACGGAGCAAGTCTGACTGCCGTTGACTGCGGCTGCATCACCCTTCCCTTGAGGTTGGTCTGTGGCGGCGGACATAGCGGCTGTTAGCCATCTCGATCTAGGAGTGGACACGTGGAACTTCGACATCTGCGCTGCTTTCTGGCTGTGGCCGAAGAACTACATTTCGCCCGCGCTGCTGAAAAATTGCACATTGAACAATCTCCGCTTTCGCGCACGATCAAGGAGTTGGAGGAAGACTTGGGCGAGCCGTTGTTCATTCGTAGCAGCCGCAGCACTCGGCTGACACGGGCGGGCAAGCTCTTCCTTGGGCATGTGCCACGCATCTTCACTGCCTTGCAGCAGGCACGCGAAAGTGTGAAAGCCGCGGCCAACGGCTTTCACGGTCAGTTGCGCATTGCGCTGTCTGACGGCATCACACCATCGCGCATGCCAATTTTGCTGGCGTTGTGTCGACAGGAGGAACCCGAAATCGAGATCCGGTTATTCGAAGTGCCTCTGTCGCAGCAAATCAAAGGGCTGCATGACGATCTCTACGATGTAGGGTTTGCGCAATCCAACGAGGTAGGCGAAGGCATCACAGCACAAGAGGTGTGGAACGATGCACTAATGGTGGCAGTTCCTGCGCGCCACCCCCTGCTAAAGCACAAGCGCATTCCGCTGGAAGAAGTACTGCATCACCCATTAGTGTTGTGCGATCCACAGGTTTGCGAGGGTATCTCCCGCCAGGTAGATCGCGTGCTGCGTCGCATGGACTTGGAACCGCTAGTCGCTGAACGTGTAGCTTCGTTCGACCTAATGATGGCGCTGGTCGCTGCGGGCTTCGCTCTGGGCCTTGCCGGAGCGCCGCAAATCGCTAGTAATCGCGAGTCCGGCGTAGTTGCACGCCCCTTGGCGGGTCGCTCCCCCATGCTGACCACATATGTACTGCATCGGGAGGGTGAGCCATCGGATTCGCTGGCTCGCTTCATCGAACGGGTGCGGTCGATCGAATCACTAGATGGCTACCGATCCAAGCCACCGGTTTAACGCGATCCACAAGAGAAACTGAGCCATGACCACAAAGCTGATTTTTCCATTCTTGATGGTTGCCTCGCTCACGGCTTGCGGCCCGACTGAACTGCCGAAAAAACAAAGCAATGTCCCTACCGTGGACGAACTAGCAGCCAATCCCGAGCGTTTGAAAGAACTACGCCGCCAATGCAAGACCGAGCGCCCGCTGATGGACGATGTGCTGTGCAACCGTGTAGCCGAAGTGACGAACAAGCGCTTCTTCGGCGATGGTAAGGTGCCTTACACAGCACCCGAGACGCAGCCTAACTTCTGACTGTTGGCGGCTTGCCACACTTCCTGTTTTTCCTTCTCGACACGTCGCAGTGCGCTCACGCCTGCGGCGTTTTTACTCGTTTCGACCCTGCATGAAACCATGCTTTTTGCATCACCTTGCTGCCGATAACGGTCTTTGACCGGCACTGAACCGGCACCGATCCTGACGCCTGCGGCACGCCTTTGTGCCGCGTTTTCCACGGGGATTCAGCGCAGGAGAAATCGGAGGCTAAGGTATGCAGGCTCAGGGTGTGTTGTTCGGGCAGATCGCCGCTGTGTTCGGCATCGTGATCGCCGGTGTGTGGGGTGCCACGCAATGGACAGCCGCCGCATTGGGCTACCAGCTACGCCTGGGCTCGCCCTGGTTCGACTTCCACGGCACGCCGGTCTATTACCCGTGGAAACTGTTCGAGTGGTGGTTCTTCTTCGACGCCTACGCGCCGCAGGTGTTCGACACCGGCGGCCTGATCGCGGCAAGCAGTGGCCTGTTGGCCGTGGCGGTCGCCATCGCCATGTCGGTGTGGCGCTCGCGCCAGGCTCGCAAGGTGACGACCTATGGCTCGGCCCGCTGGGCCGATGCCGCCGACATTTGCAAGGCCGGGCTGACGCAGCCTGCTGGCATCTTTCTCGGCCAGCATGACGGCCACTACCTGCGGCACGAAGGGCCGGAACACGTCCTGACCTTTGCGCCGACGCGCTCAGGCAAGGGTGTGGGCCTGGTGGTGCCGACATTGTTGAGTTGGCCCGCGTCTGCCGTCATCCACGACATCAAGGGCGAGAACTGGCAGATCACAGCCGGCTGGCGCTCGCGCTTCTCGCACTGCCTGCTGTTCAACCCGACCGATGCCAGCTCGGCGGCCTACAACCCGCTGCTGGAGGTGCGGCGCGGCGCACATGAGGTGCGCGACGTGCAGAACATCGCCGACATCCTGGTCGATCCCGAAGGCGCGCTGGAGAAGCGCAACCATTGGGAGAAGACCAGTCACGCGCTACTGGTCGGCGCGATCCTGCATGTATTGTACGCGGGCGAAGACAAGACGCTACGTGGCGTTGCCAACTTCCTCTCCGACCCAGCCAGCCCGTTCGAGCTGACCTTGCACCGGATGATGACGACCAAGCACCTGGGCGATGCACAGCATCCCGTCGTTGCATCCGCTGCCCGCGAAGTGCTCAACAAAAGCGACAACGAGCGCTCAGGCGTGCTGTCCACCGCCATGTCGTTCCTCGGCCTGTACCGCGACCCCACGGTGGCCGAAGTCACGTCGCGCTGCGACTGGCGCATCGCCGACCTGATCGCGGCGGAGCATCCGGTATCGCTGTATCTGGTAGTGCCGCCGTCGGACATCTCGCGCACCAAGCCGCTGATCCGACTGATCCTCAACCAGATCGGCCGACGGCTCACCGAATCGCTGGATGGCAGTGACGGCATCCAACGCCGCCACAAGCTGTTGTTGATGCTCGATGAGTTTCCGGCGCTGGGCCGTCTGGACTTCTTCGAGACAGCGCTGGCCTTCATGGCGGGCTACGGCATCCGCAGCTTTCTGATCGCGCAGTCGCTCAACCAGATCGACAAAGCCTACGGCCAGAACCATTCGATTCTGGACAACTGCCATGTGCGCGTGACGTTCGCCACCAACGACGAACGCACGGCCAAACGCATATCCGAAACGCTCGGAACGGCCACCGAACTGCGCGCCCAGCGCAACTACGCGGGCCACCGATTTGCACCGTGGCTGGGGCATTTGATGGTGTCGAGACAGGAAACCGCGCGTCCGCTGCTGACGCCAGGCGAAGTGATGCAACTGCCGCCGGACGAGGCGGTGGTGATGGTGTCCAGTGTCGCGCCGATCAAGGCGAAGAAGCTGCGCTACTTCGCCGACGCCAATTTCAAGCAACGGGTAATTCCGCCGCCTGCAGTGACTGCAGGCCGCTATGCCGATGTGCCGCCTGCACGACCTGACGACTGGAGCGGCCTGGCAATACCTGCGGTTCCTGCGGCACCGGCCACCGCATCCGCCGATGACCTGGAGGCCTCGGGTTCGACCGACGACGGCGGCCCACGCCGCCAGCCCGAACTGTCCGAAGCCATCGCCTATGCCCCCGAGATGGATGCCCCGAGCAGCGACTTGTCGCTGCTCGATGACGACGACATGCCCCCGGTGCTTCCCGGCCAGCTCGACCCCGCCCTGCAACGCACGGCGCGACTGGCTTCTCTCGACCCCAACGACGGAATCGACCTATGAGCCAATACCGATTGAACCTGTTCATCCAGCACGAGCACGCCAAGCGTCTGGACGAGCTGGCCGCCAAGAAAGGCGTCTCGAAGTCCAGCATCGTCGCCGCTGCCTTGGCGTCCTGGCTGTCGCCCGATGCCGGCGACCAGCGTGAGGCCGCCATCGCCAAGCGGCTGGATCGCCTGTCGCGGCAGGCCGAGCGTCTGGAGCGTGACCAGAACATTCAGATCGAAACGCTGGCGCTGTTCATCCGCTATTACCTGACCGTCAGTACGCCGGTGCCCGAAGCCCATCAGGATGCGGCTCGCGCTCAGGGCAAGGCGCGTTTCGAGCAGTTCGTCGAACAGTTGGGCCGTCACCTGCTGCGTGGCCGCAGCTTGGTGCGCGACGTGGTGGAAGAACTGCACCCCGACCCCATGCGCATGGATGAGGCGGCGGTGATGGCTGCCGCCCATGAACGCACAGCGGAGCGTGCGTCATGAGTGCCGTTCCACAGATCCCGCCCAATCCACGCTCATCCGCTGCGGCGTCCCAGGATCGCCGCATCCAGATGCTGCGCACGGCGATGGGGCCGGTGATCGCTGCTGCGCTGGAAGACCCGGACGTGGTGGAAGTGATGCTCAACCCCGACCGGACATTGTGGGTGGATCGACTGTCGTCTGGCCGTGCGCCGCTGGGCGTCGAACTACCCGAGGCTGATGGCGAACGCATCATCCGCCTGGTCGCTGCCCATGTTGGAGCGGAGGTGCATCGCGGCCAGCCGCTCTTGACTGCCGAACTGCCAGAAACCGGCGAGCGCTTTGAGGGCATCTTGCCGCCCGCCGCACCCGGCCCGGCCTTCGCGCTGCGCAAGCGGGCCGTGAGCATCATCGGCCTGGATCGCTATGTGGCCGACGGCATTCTGATCGCTGGGCAGGCCGAGTTTCTGCGTCATGCCGTGCGCGAGCGGCACAACATCCTGATCGCGGGCGGCACCAGTACCGGCAAGACCACGCTGGCCAATGCCTTGCTGGCCGAGATCGCCGCCACCGGCGATCGCGTGCTGGTGCTCGAAGACACCATCGAACTGCAATGTGCGGCCCGTGACCATGTGCCGCTGCGCACCCGTGCGGGCGTGGTGTCGATGCAGGAGCTGGTGCGCGCCACGATGCGCCTGCGCCCGGATCGCGTGATCGTCGGCGAAGTGCGCGGCGGCGAAGCGCTGGATCTGGTGAAGGTCTGGGGCACCGGCCACCCCGGTGGCATCGCCACCATCCATGCTGGCTCTGCCTTGGGCGCACTGCTGCGCCTGGAGCAACTGATTCTCGAAGTCGCGGTGAATCCGCCCCGTGCCCTGATCGCCGAGGCGGTCAACGTGGTGATCCACATCGCAGGCCGCGGCCGCAAGCGCCACGTCGAAACCATTTCTCGCGTCGTCGGTTTCGACGGCGCGGGCTACCGCCTGGCGGATGCGCTGGAAACGCCATTTCCCGAGCTCCCGCCGGCTCCTCTTGCAGCCGCTGCCGCTGCGCCTTCCTCAATCCCTGACCAACCTGGAGAACTGTCATGACGCACGTTGATGCTTTCCGTCTTTCCGTAAATCCGCTTTTCCGCCTGCCCATGCTGGCGCGGCTGCACCGCCTGGCCCGACCCGCAGGGCAAGGGCTGCTGCTGGCCGCGCTGATGCTGTTGCTGGCGGGAACGGCGCAGGCCGCCGGTTCCTCGATGCCGTGGGAAGGCCCGCTGCAATCCATCCTCGAATCCATCCAGGGGCCGGTGGCCCGCATCGTCGCGGTGATCATCATCATCGCCACCGGCCTGGCGCTGGCCTTCGGCGATACCAGTGGCGGTTTCCGCAAGCTGATCCAGATCGTCTTCGGCCTGTCCATCGCCTTCGCGGCTTCGAGCTTCTTTCTGTCGTTCTTCAGCTTCTCCGGCGGGGCCGTCGTATGAGCACGGCCACTGATCTTCCGGGCTTTGAAGTGCCGCTGCATCGCTCGCTGACCGAGCCGATCCTGCTGGGCGGTGCGCCGCGCACCGTGGCGATTGCCAACGGCACGTTGGCTGCCGCCGTCGGGCTGGGCCTGCAACTGTGGATTCCCGGCGTGGCGCTCTGGATCGCCGGCCATTCGCTGGCGGTCTGGGGTGCGCGCGTCGATCCGCAGTTCATGCAGGTCTTCGCCCGGCACATCAAGCACAAGCCGCTGCTGGACGCATAGGGAGAAGCCGACATGCTGAACCTTGCCGAATACCGCCAGCGGCCCGCGCTGCTGGCCGACTGGTTGCCCTGGGCCGGGCTGATCGCGCCGGGCGTGGTACTGAACAAGGATGGTTCGTTCCAGCGCACGGCACGCTTTCGTGGGCCGGATCTGGACAGCGCCACGCAGGGCGAGCTGATCGCCACATCGGCGCGGTTGAACAACGCACTGCGCCGACTGGGATCGGGCTGGGCCTTGTTCATCGAAGCCGAGCGCCGCGCAGCGGCGGGCTATCCACGTTCCGAGTTTCCCGAACCGCTGTCTTGGTTGGTGGAAGAAGAACGCCGTGCAGCTTTCGAGGAATCCGGCCACCACTTCGAGAGTGCCTATCACCTGACGCTGGCCTACCTGCCGCCCGAGGAATCCCGCGCCCGTGCCGCCAAGATGCTCTATGAGAATGCGCCGGGCGACGGTGTGGACTGGCAGGGTCGGCTGGAAGCCTTCGTGGCTGAAACCGATCGCGTGTTCGACCTGCTCGGCGGCGTGATGCCGGAGATCGCCTGGCTCGATGACGCTGAAACGCTGACCTACCTGCACGCCACGGTGTCCACACGGCGTTATGGCGTCGGCGTGCCCGACGTGCCGTTCCATATCGACGCACTGTTGGCCGACTCCGCCCTGGTCGGTGGCCTCGCGCCCATGCTGGGCGACCAGCACCTGCGCGTGGTGTCAGTGCGAGGCTTCCCGACCTCGACCTGGCCGGGAATTCTGGACGACCTCAACCGCCTGGGCTTTGGATACCGCTGGAACACGCGCTTTCTGTGCCTGGACAAAGCCGAGGCGGAAAAAGAACTCGGCCGCCTGCGTCGCCAGTGGTTCGCCAAACGGAAGAACGTCGTCGCGCTGCTGCGCGAAACGATCTTCCAGCAGGAAAGCCCGCTGGTCGATACCGACGCCAACAACAAGGCCGCCGACGCCGATGCCGCCTTGCAGGAGCTGGGCAGCGATCAGGTGTCCTTCGGATACCTGACGGCCACCGTCACCGTCATGGACACGGATGCCGCCGCTGCCGACGAAAAGCTGCGCATGGTGGAGCGCGTCATTCAGGGCCGGGGCTTCGTCACTATCCCCGAGACCTTGAATGCGGTGGATGCCTGGCTGTCATCCATTCCCGGCAATGCCTACGCCAACGTGCGCCAGCCCATCGTCTCGACGCTGAACCTGGCGCACATGATGCCGCTGTCCGCCGTGTGGGCTGGCCCGGAGAGGAACGCGCATCTGGATGGCCGGCCGCTGATCGTCACCCGCACCGATGGCGCGACGCCGTTCCGGCTGGTGACGCACATTGGCGACGTGGGCCACACGCTAGTCGCCGGGCCGACCGGCATGGGCAAGTCGGTGCTGCTCGCCACGTTGGCAATGCAGTTCCGCCGTTACTCCGGTTCGCGCATCTTCGCCTTCGACATGGGGCGCTCGATGCGCGCCACCATCCTCGGGCTGGGCGGCGAGCATTACGACCTGGGCAATGACGGGACGATTGCTTTCCAGCCATTGGCCCGCATCGACCAAGAGGGCTACCGCACCTGGGCCGCCGAATGGGTGGAAGGCCGCTTGTTGCATGAAGGTGTCGCCATCGGCCCGGACGAGAAGGCTGCGATCTGGTCGGCACTGGGCAGCCTCGCCGGTGCGCCAGTGGAGCAGCGCACGCTGACGGGCCTGTCGGTGCTGCTGCAATCGAACGCACTGCGCCAGGCGCTTGCGCCCTATGTGTTGGGTGGTGCCCACGGCAAGCTGCTGGACGCCGATGCCGACCGGCTGGGTTCCGGCAGCGTGCAGGGCTTCGAGATGGAAGAACTGATGCACAGCAAAGCGGCGGTGCTGGCCGTGCTGGGCTACCTGTTCGCCCGCTTCGATGAACGCTTCGACGGTGCGCCCACGCTGCTGATCCTCGATGAAGCCTGGCTGTTCCTCGATGACCCGGTGTTCGCCGCCCGCATCCGCCAGTGGCTCAAGACACTGCGCAAGAAGAACGTCAGCGTCATCTTCGCCACGCAGTCGCTGGCCGACATCAAGGATTCGAGCATTGCCCCGGCGGTGATCGAAAGCTGCGCCAGTCGGATCTTTCTCCCTAACCCACAGGCGACCGAGCCGCAGATCCGCACGATCTACGAAGGCTTCGGGCTGAACTCGCGCCAGATCGAGATCGTGGCGACCGCGCAGCCCAAGCGTGACTACTACTACCAATCGCGCCTGGGCAATCGCCTGTTCGACCTCGACCTGGGGCCAGCCACGCTGGCCTTCGCGGGTGCATCCACCCCGCAAGACCAACGCGACATGGATCGCGTGCTGCTGGACGCCGGTACACCGGGATTTGCCGGTGCGTGGCTGCGCCATCGTGGCCTTGATTGGGCCGCTGATCTGCTGCCGTCCTCGCCGGCGGCGGCTTCTTTCCTCGCTTCTCAACGACCGGAGGTTTCACCATGAAGACCCAACCCCGTTTGCTGTCCGTCTCGCTCGCCGCCGTGCTGTCGGTATCGCTGCTCGCCTCACCGCCTGCGTCGGCGCTGACGGTGTTCGATCCGTCCAACTTTGTGCAGAACACGCTGACCGCCGTGCGCACGCTGGAGCAGATCAACAACCAGATCAACCAACTCCAGAACGAAGCGCAGATGCTGATGAACCAGGCGCGCAATCTGGCGAATCTGGACTTCAACATCGTCAATCGCTTGCGTTCGACGCTGGCGACCACCGAACGCCTGATCGCCGAGGCACGCGGCCTGGCCTATGACGTGCAGAGCATGGATACCACGTTCTCGCGCCTGTACCCGGAACAGTACGCCGCGACGGTCAGCGGCGACCAGATGCTGCGCGATGCGCAGGAGCGCTGGAAGAACACGCTGAACGGTCTGCACACCGCGATGCGGATGCAGGCGCAGGTGTCGCAGAACCTGGCGCAAGACGAAAGCGCGCTGTCCGACCTGGTCAGCCAGAGTCAGTCCGCCACCGGCGCACTGCAAGCCATGCAGGCGACCAACCAGCTTCTGGCCTTACAGGCCAAGCAGTCGATCCAGGCGCAGCAGCTCCAGATCACGCAGGAACGCGCCGCCGCGCTGGAACTGGCACGCCAAGCAGCGGCTGTCGAACGCGGCCGGGAAGTGACGCGCCGCTTCCTGGGCGACGGCACGCCATACACGCCGCAGCGTGTGGATTTCTACGGCAACTGACGGGAGACGACCATGCGATGCGTTTCCTTGCTGCTGCCCGTGCTGCTGGTTGCTTGCAGCCAGCAGCCGACCGAAGACCTGGCCGCTGCCTTGGCCGCCGATCCCGTGCGACTCAAGGCTTTGCGTGCGCAGTGTGCAGCCGACCGGACGACGGCAGGCGAAGACGCTTGCCTGGCAGCGGCTGAAGCCTTCCGGCGGCGCTTCTTCGCCGGTGAAACCGGGCCTGACGAGTTCCGCACGCTGGC
Organism: Pseudomonas sp. TSO6; assembly: GCF_056098905.1. NCBI lineage: Bacteria > Pseudomonadati > Pseudomonadota > Gammaproteobacteria > Pseudomonadales > Pseudomonadaceae > Pseudomonas > Pseudomonas sp. TSO6. The sequence goes on from NZ_JBLZWV010000026.1 coordinate 106,493, forward strand.
CGATCTACCGCCGATCCCGCCGAGCTTCGACACACCCATCAGTGACCAGGGCGCCATGCCCTTCGAGGGGGGCGTGCCATGAATGACGTGACAGTGATCGACCGATTTCTCGCTACCTTCTCGCGTTACATCGACTCGGGCTTTGGGCTGTTGCAGGGCGAAGTCGCGTTCCTCACCGCCACGCTGATCGTCATCGACATGACGATTGCCGGACTGTACTGGGCGATGAGTCACGCCACCGGCCAGGGCGATGACGTAATCGCCAAGCTGCTGCGCAAGGTGCTCTACGTCGGTGCCTTCGCCTACATCATCAATAACTTCAATTGGCTGGCCAGCATCGTCTTCCGCTCGTTCGCGGGCCTGGGCCTGACGGCCAGTGGCTCGACGATGAGCATGAGCGAATTCCTGCAACCGGGACGCCTGGCCAAGACCGGCATCGACGCGGCAGCGCCGATCCTTGAGCAGATCAGCGACATGGCGGGCTTCCCCGAGGTGTTCGTGAACATGACGCCCATCGTGGTCATGTTCCTGGCTTGGGCGGTGGTGATCCTGTGTTTCTTCGTGCTGGCGATCCAGCTTTTCATCACGCTGATCGAGTTCAAGCTGACCACGCTCGCAGGCTTTGTACTGGTGCCGTTCGCACTCTGGAATAAGACATCGTTCCTCGCTGAAAAGGTGCTGGGCAACGTGGTGTCCTCGGGCATCAAGGTGTTGGTGCTGGCCGTCATCGTCGGCATCGGCTCGGGTCTGTTCGCCGAGTTCCAGGTGCATCCGTCCGAGCCGTCCATCGACCATGCGGTGGTCATCATGCTGGCCTCGCTCACGCTGCTGGCGTTGGGGATCTTCGGGCCAGGCATCGCCACCGGGCTGGTATCCGGCGCACCGCAGTTGGGTGCAGGGGCGATGGCCGGTGCTGCGATTGGTGCCGCAGGCGCGGCGGTGGCCTTAGGAGCCGCCGCCACTGGAGTGGGCGGTGCGGTGATGGCTGGGGCGCGCATGGCACCGGCTGCCGCCAAGCTCGCCGGGACTGGCGCGCGGGCCGCGACCTCGGCGGCTGGCAGCGCGAAGTCAGCATTCCAGGCCGGTTCTGCCGCTGTGGGCGGCGGGGCCAAAGGCGCCATGGCAGGGCTGGGCAGTGTCGCCAAGGGCGGCGCACAGGCCGCTGGTCAACGCGCCGGTGCTGGCATCAAAGCGGCGGCAGCCAAGGCGGCCGCGCCATTCAAAGCAGGCTGGCAAGGCTCCGGCACCGGTGGTGGTTCCGGCGGTGGCGCTGCCAGTTCCGGGCAGACCACCACAGGCGATGCCTCTGGCGACACGGCCAACGCTCAGAAGCAGGAACAACCCGGCTGGGCCAAAAACCTGCAACGTCGCCAACGACTCACCCAGGCCACCACCACGGCCGCGCACACGCTGCGCGGTGGCGACGGCGGCGGTTCGGGCCAAGGCCCGAGCCTGCGCGATTCCGATAGCTGACTTTCAAGGAGAACTCCATGCGATTCAAACGACCGCAGGTGCGCTATGCCGATACGCCACAGCCTGCTACTCCGTATCAAGCTGCTGCACAGGTCTGGGACGAGCGCATCGGCTCGGCCCGCGTGCAGGCCAAGAACTGGCGGCTGATGGCCTTCGGCTGCCTGGTGCTCGCGTTGCTGATGGCCGGCGGCCTGGTGTGGCGCTCGGCGCAGTCCATTGTCACGCCCTATGTCATCGAGGTCGATCAGTCCGGCCAGGTACGCACCGTGGGCGAAGCGGCCACGCCGTACCGGCCTACCGATGCGCAGACGGCACACCACATCGCGCGCTTCGTGACGCTGGTGCGCTCGCTGTCCATCGACCCCATCGTCGTGCGCCAGAACTGGCTCGATGCCTACGACTACACCAGCGACCGGGGCGCGGCGGTGCTCAACGACTATGCGCGGGTGAATGACCCGTTCGCCCGCATCGGCAAGGAGTCGGTGACGGTGCAGATCACCAGTGTGGTTCGCGCCAGCGATGCGTCGTTCAACGTGCGCTGGACGGAACGCCGCTACGTCAATGGAGCGGCGGCCGGGCTGGAGCGATGGACGGCGGTGGTGTCCATCGTGCAGCAGACCCCGCGCACCGAAGAACGCCTGCGCCGCAACCCGCTGGGCATCTACGTCAATGGCCTGTCGTGGAGCCGTGAACTGGATTCTTCTGAAGGAGCCAAACCATGAATACACATTTCCGTAAAACCGCATTGCCTGTGATCCTGCTGGCATCGACTGTCCTGTTTGCGGGCTGCGCGACGCAGGGCAAACCGCCGCGGGTGATCTCGCTCGATGAGCCGGTGCAGGCTCGCCCATTGCCCGAGCCGCCCAAACCCATCGAAGTAGTAGCAGTGCCCGAACCCTTGGCGCTGCCAGCACAGTTGAAGCCGCTGCCCGAAGGAGACGCGGCCCCGACCGTGCCGGAGCCGGCCGACGAGAAAGTGCGCGTGTCGCGGGCCAACGCGGAGGCGCGCATCGCGCCGACCCGCGAGGGCTACGTCAATGCGATTCAGGTGTGGCCGTACAGCGACGGCGCGCTCTATCAGGTCTATGCCGCGCCGGGGCGTGTGACGGTGGTTTCGCTCCAGCCAGGCGAGGAGCTTGTCACTGTCGCCGCCGGCGATACCGTGCGCTGGATCGTCGGCGACACGTCCAGCGGCAGCGGCGCCGACCTGCGCGTGAACGTGCTGGTCAAACCGATCCGCTCGGCCCTGAAAACCAATCTGGTCATCACCACCAGCCGCCGGACGTACCTGCTGGAGTTGACCTCGACCGAGAAGGCGTGGATGGCGTCGGTGTCCTGGGACTATCCGAAAGACCGGATGCTGGCCTTGCAGCGCCAGGCGCAGGCGGCCAGCGCCGCCGCGCCGGTCGATACCGGCCTGTCGCTGGAGAAGATCCGTTTCCGCTACGCGGTGTCGGGCAGCAATCCGCCGTGGAAACCGCTGCGGGCCTTCGATGACGGCGAGAAGGTCTATATCCAGTTCCCGCCGGGCATCGCGCAAGGCGAGCTGCCGCCGCTGTTCGTCATCGGTGCGCAGGGTGACGGGCAACTGGTGAACTACCGTTTCCGCTCGCCGTACTACATCGTGGATCGGCTGTTCGGTGCGGCTGAACTGCGCCTGGGGGCTGACAAGGGCGACGTGGTGCGCATCGAGCGCACGGATGGCATTGCTGGGAGGAACTGAGCATGAGCCAGGACGATACCCCCGACCTTGCCACGCCTCAGGTGGACAAAGTGGCACCCGAGGCGGTGGCGCTGCGCGCCCAACCGCGTCCGGTAACGCGCCTGAACCGACGCACGTTGGCGATCCTCGCCGGTGGCCTGTCGGTTGGCGTGATGGGCGCGCTGATCTGGTCGCTGCAACCGCAGCAACGCGGCGCAGGCGAATCCACGGAGCTGTACAACGTGGATCGCGTCTCGCGCTCGGAAGGGCTCGACCAGCTTCCCACGGACTATTCCAAGTTGCCAGCGCTGCCGCCCGATGTGCCGGAGCTGGGGCCACCGCTGCCGGGTGATCTGGGGCCAGCCATCGTCAATTCGCAGCAGCCGGTCGCCGCCACCTATGCCGCGCCCGGCTATGTCCCCAACGATGCGCTGCGCAAGGAAGCAGAAGCGGCTGCGGCTTCATCGGTATTCTTCCGCACTGGCGCTCCGCAGGCTGCGCCCGTGGCGCAGTCGCAGATCGCCGCCGCGCCGGGCTTTGCCGCCAATGCCGCCTTCGCCCCGCTGGCCGCTGGCCCGGCCTCGACGGCGGCCCAGCCTGCTGATCCGACTGCCGTGCAGAACCGCCAAGACCAGAAAGAGGCGTTCCTGACAGGCGGCTCTACGGAAACCCGTAACTCCGGCAACCTGCAAATGCCCACCTCGCCGTATCAGGTGATGGCCGGAACGGTCATTGCCGGGGCACTGGTCACGGGCATCAAGTCCGACCTGCCGGGCGACGTGATCGCTACGGTGACGGAGCCGATCTACGACACGGCCACCGGCAAGTTCCTGCTGATCCCGCAGGGGTCGCGCATCCTGGGCAAATACAACAGCCAGGTCAGCTACGGCCAGAGCCGCGTGCAGGTGGTGTGGAACCGCATCATCCTGCCGGATACGTCTTCGCTCACGCTCGACAACCTCGTCGGCACCGACCCCGCAGGCTATGCCGGCCTGGAAGACGATGTGGACTGGCATTGGGATCGTATCTTTGCCGGTGCGGTGCTGACCACGCTGCTGGGCGTCGGTGCCGAACTGGCCGCACCCGAGAACCGCCAGGACGGTGATCGCGTCATCATCGCGGGGCGCGACAGCCTCCAGGACACCGTGAACCAGGTCGGCCAGGAAGTGACCCGGCGCAACCTCAACATCCAACCCACGCTGACCAGCCGCCCTGGCTTGCCGGTGCGCATCATCGTCAACCGCGATCTGGTGCTGCGGCCTTATCAGCCACTGTTTTTCAACAAGGGGACTTCGCGATGAGCACGACCAAGAAACTGCGGCTAGGGCCGCTACCCAAGACCGAAAGCGTCAAGCTGACCTTCGCTTGCCCGGCCAGCTTGAAAGCCGATCTCGACCGCTACGCCGCGCTGCATGCGCAGGCGTATGGCGAGGCGGTCGATGCCTCGACGCTGATCCCGCACATGCTGGAGGCGTTCATGGCGGGGGATCGGGGATTCAAGAAAGGAAACGCCAGCAAGGCCTTGCCGCCGAAGCCAAGCTGAAGATGCACTGGAACCAGACTAACCATCCCTCGAACGCGCAGCCCAACGCTGCGCGTTCTTCGTTCTGGATAGGCTGCGAGGGAATCGGCTAAGATGATCAAACAAGCCTGCCAGCTCTTGGCAATCTCCATCGCTGCAACGCGACCCGGCTTGCTTTCTCCAGGCTCTTATGTGGCTCCCAGCTCACAACGCTGCATCCTCTGCAAGCAGCATGAAACAGAGCTAACCTATTGCCCCGTATATGGTTTCAAGCCTCGTGCGCTTTTCACGAAAGGCTTGACACTGGCCATTTTTTATGCCCCTAAATCTCTCGGGAGTTGAAGTGTTCGGCCACGTAGCAAAAGGTCGCTGGGATGCGCCGCAGGCCAGAAGTCTGCGGCGTTTCATAGAGGGTCAAACTACAGCGATGTAGTGCTTTACGAACGACTCGCTCAATATTTCCCACAAAACTGGGGTGCCCTTAGTCACGAACCAGGCGTCGCCGGCCTTGTATCGATTGACCTGGCCAGTCGATTCATCTGTGAGTTGGATTTCACCGGTCATGATGACCGCTTGCTCATTGAATGGGTAGACCATTCGGAATTTACCGCTGGTGGTGCCGAAATAGCCGCTGCTAAGAGCGTCGGTTGGGGCCCCGAAGGTCATCTTGCCGTACGCTTTGACTTCACCTTCCAAGATGGTCGAGCCCAGATCGGCGACGGTACCCCATGCATCGAGTTCAGATAGTTGGACGCCTTGTTTGATGGCGGTAATGGTCATGGCAGTTCTCCAATGAAAAAATATTTGGGCGAGGTGAATTGAGCGACAACCGATGCCGAATGTCTTGACTGAGATTGCCAATGAGTATGACCACGGTGCCAATCTCGGCTTCCCCTACTCACCACGCTTGACGCCGCGATCGAGGTCAACGATTATTTGTACATATGTTAATGAACTGGCTGTGGCAGCCTCTCGTCATATTTCGTATTGGTAATGCGTTCACTCAATTCGCAGTCAAGCTGTTTGAGTTCAAAACTAAGCTCGCGAGAAATGAGTTCCTAACAATCTCCGCAGATGCATGCAGTACATAAAGTAAATAAAGACTCACCTCACTCTTCAGGAGTATGCGGAGTGCCTACATGACGCTTCCTCGCCCTTCATTGACGTTATCGCTTTTGCAAGCGCGTGAAGCTGTAATGGCTTTCTTTAGACCGGTGTTGAATGCCCATTCACTTACGGAGCAACAATGGAGAGTCATCAGAATTCTTCATCAACACGGCGTCTTGGAATGCCATCGCTTGGCTGAGCTAGCATGTATCCTTGCACCCAGTATGAGCGGAGTGCTTAAGCGCCTGGAGCGGGATGGGATGGTTTCTCGCCGAAAATCCTTTGGGGACCGCCGTAAGGTATTTTTTGAGCTTACGGAGCAGGGGGGGCAGACATTCACTGAGTTGAATGGCGAAATGGATGTTTATTACGACCGGGTCTTGAGTAGGTTTGGAAGCGAGAAGGCATCCTTGCTCATTTCGCTTTTAGAGCAAATGAGAGATATCAAGCCGTGATTGGGTCGTTCGGACGGCAATCAGCACATAGCGAGCTTCATAGCGTTCTGGCGTTAATCAAGCTGGGAATTTGGATGACCCTCGAAGACGGAGAGGGCCATCCATGTTGCATGCCAGGGGGCGAGCGCTCTCAGTAAACCCCGCCTCCTGAGGAGCTAAAAGCTGGGGTGTCTTTGAATTTTCCAGCAAGCTCTCTGAGGCCACGCATCAATACAGTCGTATCTACACCAACGGCAACGAATGCAGCACCAAGCTCAATGTAGCGCCGTGCCAGCTTTTCGTCTGCACTCAGAATACCAGCGGCCTTACCAGCTTTGCCGATCTTGACGATGGCCTCTTCAATGATTGCCTGGACTTCAGGGTGACCTGGATTGCCACGGTGTCCCAATGCCGCGCTCAAATCGGCTGGGCCAATGAACACGCCATCTACCCCGTCCACGGCGAGGATATCGTCCAGGCTCGCTAGGCCTTCTTTGTTTTCGATCTGTACCAGTAGACACATCTGCTCATCAGCGTGATCGAGGTATCCAGCGATAGTGTTCCAGCGCGAAGCACGCGCTAGGGCGCTACCCACTCCGCGTATACCGTTTGGCGGGTAGTGCACAGCTTTCACCAGCTCGCGCGCCTGCTCGGCGCTTTCGACCATCGGCACTAGAAGAGTTTGCGCACCGATATCCAGCACCTGCTTGATCAGCGCGGTATCGCCGATCACCGGGCGGATCACTGCCTGGCTGGGGTAGGGCGCCACCGCCTGCAGCTGCGCTAGCATGCCGCGCAGGTCGTTGGGCGCGTGCTCGCCGTCGATCAGCAGCCAGTCGAAACCGGCATTGGCGGCCAGTTCTGCGCAGTAGGCATCGGCCAGGCCGAGCCACAGGCCGATTTGCGGTTCACCGCTGCGCAGGCGCTGTTTGAAGTGGTTGATGGGCATGTCCATGGGCAGGTCCTCAAACGAAGCGGCAGGCGATGGAGCCGAGGATGTCGTAGTCGACGTGGAAGGTGTCACCAGGGCGTGCGGCGACCGGGCGGGTGAACGAACCCCCAAGGATGATCTGGCCGGGTTGCAAGGTGACGTCGTACGGCGCCAGTTTGTTGGCCAGCCAGGCAACGCCTTTGGCCGGGTGGTTGAGCACGGCAGCGCTGACCCCGGACTCTTCGATCACGCCATTGCGGTACAGCACCGCCGGCACCTTGCGCAGGTCGATTTCGGTGGGGCGCACGGCCCGACCACCCATCACCACACCGGCATTGGCGGCGTTGTCGGAAATGGTGTCGAACACTTTGCGAGTTGCCTGGGTTTGCGGGTCCACCTGCTGGATACGTGCGTCGATGATCTCCAGCGCCGGGATCACCCATTCGGTAGCGTCCAGCACATCAAATACGGTGACGTTCGGGCCCTTCAGCGGCTTGCCCAGGATAAACGCCAGCTCCACTTCAACGCGGGGCACGATGAAGCGCTCGAAGGGGATGTCGCTACCTTCATCGAACAACATGTCGTCGAGTAAGGCGCCGTAGTCGGGTTCGGTGATGTTTGACGACACCTGCATAGCGCGTGAGGTCAGGCCGATCTTGTGGCCCACGAGCTTGCGCCCGGCTGCGATTTTTTTCGCTACCCAGGCACGTTGGATGGCGTAGGCATCTTCGATGCTGATGGCTGGTTGGTCCAGCGAGAACTGGCGAACCTGTTCACGCGAGCGTTCGGCTTGGTCGAGACGCTCGGCAGCTTGCTGGATGAATGCGTTATCAAGCATGTCATTGATTCTCATATCGAAGGGTTAACAATTGCAGCCTTTGTCCGGAACACCAGAAGGCCGCCAAGGGTGATAAATACGGAAAGGATGTACAGCGCCAAGCTAGCGCTATGAGTGGTATCTCGTACCCAGCCAATGAGATAGGGCGCTGAGAAAGAAGCTACGCTACCGAACGAACTCACAAGTGCGATGCCCGCTGCCTGAGTTCGATCATTCAAGTAGGCTGGAGGCAGTTGCCAAAACATGGGCAACGCAGCACTTGCTCCCATACCGGCAATCACAAGACCGACGATCACTGTACTCACTTGGTCGGGAGCTACGCCTGCTAGGGCTATCCCGGATGAGGCCATCAGTAGCGGGGCGCTAAGGTGCCAGCGTCGTTCGCGGCGCTGATCTGATGATCGGCCACACCAGATCATGAACACGCAACCTGCAAGATAGGGAAGGGCGCTGAGCAGACCAACTGTGGCGTCGCTAGCAACTCCAGCGCTATGGATCAGGCTGGGCATCCAGAACGCCAGGGTATTGACGGCCAGCATTACTGCGCAGTAGATGGCAACCAGCAACCAGACTGAGGAACTGGTGATAATGCCCTTTAGCGAGGTAACCGCTTTGCGCTTTTCCTCGTGGCTCAATTCCGCGCGTAGCGCGGCTTTTTGTTCTTCGGTCAGCCATTTCACCTGCTCGAATGAGTCAGGCAGATAGGCGAGCACCACGAAGCCGAGTGCGACGACTGGTGCACCTTCGAGCAGAAACATCCACTGCCAGCCTCGCATCCCCGCGGTGTCATGGAGCAGCGAAAGTATGGTGCCGGAGAGTGGACCACCCACGACCCCTGCGAGGGGGACGGCTATGGCGAATAGCGCTGTTATTTGGGCGCGGCGCCGGGCGGGATACCATCGATTCAAGAAAACCAGAATGCCGGGGAAGAAGCCCGCCTCGGCGATGCCGAGAGCGAATCGGACCACGTAGAAACCAGTGCTGGTTTCTATAAGCAGCATGCTGGTAGAAAGCGCGCCCCATACGACCATGAGGGTCGCGATCCATCGTCTTGGTCCGAACCTGTCGAGCATTAGATTGCTGGGAACGCCGAACAAGGCGTAAGCGACGAAGAACAGTCCCGCCCCCAACCCATATACGGTGTCGGAAAGCTGAAGATCAGTACCCATCTGCATCTTGGCGAAGCCGATGTTAATCCTATCCAGATGAGCAAAGAGATAGCAGACCAAGAGGAGTGGCATCAGCCGCCACGTGACCCTCTTATGGGGCTCGGATGACGCCGACAAGGAGGCGTGCGGCCCTGAGGCAGAATGAATAGTGCTCATTGTCTTGTACTTTCTTATTAGATGAGACGGTGCGGGGCGGATGCTGTTTGTTAGACCTGCTTATTGAATAGCGGGTGCAAGCTGCTGTGCTTCCCGTCGTACACCTGGCCAGGGCTCTCATCGATTTGCAAAGTGATTCCCACAGGACGCTTGCGAGTGACTTCGTCTAAATGCTTCCGCAGAACAGCCAAGAGGCTGTCACCAACAGATTTATGAACGGCCGAGCTTCTTCCCGAGCCCATCCGGAGATTCGCATAAATGAACCCGTAATCTCCTTTGCCATCGGCGACTGCGCTGTGGGCTGAGGGATAGGCTAGTACCCGAGTGCCGCCAGTTGGAAACACCGGCTTTCCTGTTTCATCCCGTTGTTGCAGCATGGCGTCTGCCATCGCGCGGCATACATCCGAAACGTTGACCTCTGCTTCGATCTCAGGTGTGTAAAGCAGTACGAGGTGTGGCATTACAATCTTCCTCCGTTTGTGAAAGCCGCTCCTGGGGGAGAGCAGCTCCACTGGATATAAGGCGTTTTACAAACGGCTGGTCGACACTACTGCGGCAGGATTCGCAGCTTGGGCCGGTGGAACACTGGATCCGTCTTGTGGAGTGACGGGGAAGATCGCATTGATTTGGCCTGTGCCCGAGGAGCCGAAGTAAGGTGTTACTACCTCAGCTTTTCCGTCATATTTGGACCAACCCAGAACGCCCATAAGCATTGCGGTATCGTGCATCATGCCTTCGCCGTGGCCCTTGGTGGCATACTCCGGAAGCATGCCGCAGAACTCGTCCCACTCCCCGTTTTCCCACATCTTCACGACGCGGTGGTCGAGGGTTTCCAGGAACGGACTCCAGACCTTGGTCGCGAAGTCTGGCGCTTGGCCGTTCTGTGCAAAGCGGTGTGACAGGGATCCGCTCGCAAGAAATGCGACGGTGCCGTCGTAGTGCTCTTCCACAGCCTTGCGCATGGCCCATCCAAGACGTGCGCTGTCGGCAAGATAGTGCGAGGTACACAAAGCCGAAACCGAGATCACCTTGAAATGCTGATCCTGGTTCATGTACCTCATCGGCACCAAGGTCCCGTACTCAGGGCCCAAAGTCGTCGCATGGTGAGCCATGGTCTCGACGCCAAACCGATTGCACTCGTCAGCGAGGATGAGGCCAAGCTCCTTGTTCCCAGGGAACTCGTACTCCATGTTGCTGATGAAGTGAGGCAGCTCATTGGAGGTGTAAACCCCCTTGTAATGCTCGCCACAAAGGATGTGGTAGTTGGCATTGACTAGCCAGTGGGTGTCGAAGACCACAATGGTATCCACACCCAGCTCACGGCAACGGCGGCTGATCTCGTAATGTCCGTCGATCGCGGCCTGACGAAAGCCTTGGCGAGGGCCAGGCATTTCCGACAGGTACATGCTGGGCACGTGAGTGATCTTTGCTGCTAGGGCCACTTTACCCATGATCAGACTCCTTATTGTTGTAGACCCCGCGGCGCCGGGTGGAACAGGCTGTCGTCAGAACATTGGCCCACCCGGCGCGTTGGGTTAAAAGTCACACACCCCAGCGCGGGATGTGGTGGCTACCCATGGAAATGCACACGTTCTTGATCTCTGCAAAGACCTCAAAGCTGTACTGCCCGCCTTCACGCCCGGTACCGGAACCTTTCACACCACCGAACGGCTGGCGCAGGTCGCGCACGTTCTGGCTGTTGATGAAGACCATGCCAGCTTCGATACCACGCGCCAGGCGGTGGGCCTTGCCGATGTCCTGGGTCCAGATGTACGAGGCCAGGCCGTACTCGGTGTCATTGGCCAGTTGAAGTGCTTCGGCTTCGTCCTTGAACGGGATCAGGCACACCACCGGGCCGAAGATCTCTTCCTGGGCAATGCGCATCTTGTTGTTCACATCAGCGAAGACTGTCGGCTGAATGAACTGGCCCTTCGCAAGGTGAGCCGGCAGGTTGGCCGGGCGCTCCAGGCCGCCGGCAAGCAGGGTGGCGCCTTCCTCGATACCAATGCGGATATACCCGGTGACTTTGTCGTAGTGAGCTTGGGTAATCATGGAGCCGACTTGGGTTTGCGGATCAGTCGGATCACCCACTTTCAGACGCTTGGCGCGAGCAGCGAATTCGGCGACAAACTGTTTGTAGACCGTCTCTTGAATGAAGATCCGGCTGCCAGCGGTGCAACGTTCGCCGTTCAGCGAGAAGATGGTGAACAGTGCAGCATCCAGCGCACGATCAAGATCGGCATCTTCAAAAATTACCACTGGGGACTTGCCGCCAAGCTCCATCGAGTACTTCTTCAGACCGGCGGTTTGCATGATCTTCTTGCCGGTGGCGGTACCGCCGGTGAAGGAAATGGCGCGCACATCAGGGTGGCGCACCAGTGCATCGCCTGCGGTAGCGCCGTAACCCTGGATTACGTTCAGCACGCCGTTGGGGATGCCAGCTTCAACAGCCAGACGGCCCAGTTCATTGGCGGTCAGCGGCGACAACTCGCTCATCTTCAATACTGCGGTGTTACCCAGGGCCAGGCAAGGCGCAGTCTTCCAGGTAGCCGTCATGAACGGTACGTTCCACGGGCTCACCAGGCCGCACACACCCACTGGCTGGTACAGGGTGTAGTTGAGCATCTGGTCGTCGACTGGGTAGGTGTGGCCGTCCATGCGTGTGCACACTTCAGCAAAGAAGTCGAAGTTGTGCGAGGCACGCGGGATCAGCACGTTCTTGGTCTGGTGGATCGGCAGGCCGGTGTCGAGGGTTTCCAGCTCGGCCAGTTTCGGTACGTTCTGGTCGATCAGCTCACCGAGCTTGCGCATCAGGCGGGCACGTTCCTTAGCGGGGGTGTTGGCCCACTTAGGGAACGCTTCCTTCGCCGCGGCCACAGCCTGAGCCACTTCCTCGGCACCGCCGCTGGCGACTTCGCAGATGGCCTCACCGGTAGCGGGGTTGTAGTTGACGAAGGTGTCTTTGCTTTCGACCTCACGGCCGTTAATCCAATGCTTGATCATGCTGCTCATGCCTTGTTGTTCTTGAAGAAATCAGCTTCGCTGACGATACGGTTGACCAGGCGTCCAACGCCTTCGACTTCCACCACCACTTCATCGCCCGGCACTACGTCTGCCAGGCCTTCCGGCGTACCGGTGGCGATCATGTCGCCCGGTTGCAGGGTCATGAAGCTGGAGAAGTATTCGATCAGGTGCGGGATGTCGAAGATCATGTCCGCGGTAGTGCCTTCCTGCTTCAGCTCACCGTTGATCCAAGTGCGCAGCTTCAAGTTGCTTACATCCGGCACATCGGCGGCGTCGACGATCCACGGGCCGACCGGGGTGGTGGCGTCGCGGTTCTTCACCCGCAGGTTGGGGCGGTAGTAGTTTTCCAGGTAATCGCGGATGGCATAGTCGTTGCAAACGGTGTAGCCGGCGACGTAGTCCAGGGCGTTTTCGCGCTTGACGTTCTTGGCCGGTTTGCCGATGACCGCGACAAGTTCACACTCGTAGTGCATGTACTCGACGTTATCCGGGCGCCAGGTGATCTGGTCGTGGCCGGTGTAGGTGCCCGGAGACTTGATGAACGCCAGCGGTTCGGTAGGCGGGGCGAAAGCGAGTTCGCGGGCGTGGTCGGCGTAGTTCAGGCCCAGGGCGAACATGCTGCCGTTGGCTGGCGGAAGCCACTCAACATTTTCTTGAGCAACTAGACGACCGTCACTAAGGCGAACCGCATTGTTGGCCTCAACGGTGACAGCATGAACGCTGCCCTCATAACGGATACGAGCGTGTTTCATGCTTGGTCCTCTGATTCAGCCACGATGTTGTTAGCCAGACGGCCGAGGCCGTTTATTTCGACTTCTACAAAGTCTCCAGGCTGAACGTCGACGCGCCCTTCAGGCGTACCGGTGATCAGCACATCCCCTTCGTGCAAGGTCATGAACTCGCTCAGTTCAGCGATCAGTTGCGGGATGCCACGTACCAGATTGGCAGTGGTGTTCTCTTGCACAACCTTACCGTTCACATAGAGCTTGATTGTGAGTTGGTGTGGGTCTGCAATGCTCGCAACCGGCACCAGTTCCGGGCCAATGGCGCAGAAGCCGTCGCGGCATTTGGCCTTCACAGCCGGGCGGTAGTAGCTGTCTTCAGGCAGGCTGTATTCGTTGACGATGGTGTAACCGGCCACATAGTTCAGCGCCTCAGCGGCACTCACTCGGCTGGCGTCCTTGCCGATAACGACGCCTAGCGCTGGGCCTGGTTGCAAGCGCTCGCCAGTGGGCTGAACCACTTCGGCGCCATGAGCGTTACGAGTATTAGGCGTTTTGATAAACAGCACCGGCTTGACCGGGGCTTGTTTGTAAGGCGGCTGCTCAAACTCGGCGAGACGTTGTTTCAGCAGGCCGGTGTAGTTCAGCGCAACGCCGAACAAGGTGCCGGTTGCAGCGTCATGCAGGGCAAGGCTCATGCTTCTCTCCTGGCAGGGGTAGGGCAGCGAGAGCCCTACAAAACTCGTTAATGTGTTAACGTTATATTTAAGATGTTAACGACCGTCAAGCATTCATGCCATAGCGCTTCCTCTGACACAGGTGCACCATGGGCGTAGCGGCCAATTGCAACGACAAGAAAAACGAGTAGGAATCGATGACTGATCGCCAGCCAATCCCGAATATCAACATCGGCCAGGTGTACGACCAACGCTACAGCGATAGCGAGGTTCACTACGACCGACTGGGCAATCTCGCCGGATTTTTTGGCAGGAACATGCCTGTCCATCGGCATGATCGGTTCTTCCAGGTTCACTACGTGAAAACGGGTACCGTCCGTGTGTATCTCGATGATTAGCAGTACATCGAGTCCGGCCCGATGTTCTTCCTTACGCCCCCGACGGTCGCGCATTCCTTCGTCACTGAGCAGGACAGCGACGGGCACGTGTTGACGGTTCGCCAGCAACTGGTATGGCAGCTGATTGAGGCAGATGGCAGCCTCGTGTCTTCTGGTCTCCAGGTGGCGCCGGCATGTGTTGCGCTGACCGGCCTTTCGTCGGCTTATGCGGCTGAAGCGAGGCGTGTTGAGCTGATGTTCGAAGAGCTGAGTAATGAAATCGCTGATCAACGACCAGGCCGAGGTGCGGCTTTGGAAAATCTGACGAGATTGATCATGATCAGCCTGCTTAGGCTGTGCTCCAACTCTGTGAAGGCGACGCCGGCACGACGGGAGGATCTCAAGATTTTTCACCGATTCAATGAGCTGATTGAAGCTCATTACCGTGAGCATTGGCCGCTTTCTAGGTATGCAGCTGGTATTGGAGTCACAGAGCCAAGGCTGAACGATGTATGTCGTCGAATCGCAGACCTTCCATCGAAGCGACTCATCCAAGAGCGGCTCATGCAGGAAGCCAAAAGGCTGCTGCTTTTCAGTGGCAGCTCCGCGAATGAGGTCTGTTACCAGCTGGGTTTCAAAGACCCGGCCTACTTCAGCCGGTTTTTCCAACGGTACGCTAACCTCACGCCGGGAGATTACCGGCAACGACATTCTGGACTGAGCTGATCTGGACACGGCTCAAGCGCTCCGGTCATCTTGATTGTTGTACCCAGATGGTCGCAGTTAACCCCTCCCTGGAGAATGAGGTTTTCGTGGGAGAAATTGTACTTTTCATAGGATTGGCTCAAGCAACCTCTGCGATGCATCCCAAGGCTTTAATGGTGATGCGACAGAGCTTGGCCTTTCTTGCACCTATACAGGCATACTAATAAGCTGCCGTTTCGCTCATTTGACGTGGTTTGATCATGGCTAAACCTAGACCTTCTCTCACTCTGACTCTCCTGCAAGCAAGAGAGGCCGCAATGGCATTTTTCAGGCCTTCTCTGAATGAACATGACCTCACTGAACAGCAATGGCGGGTCATTCGTATTCTTAGCCAGCAGGGTGAACTTGAAAGCCATCAGTTGGCACACCAGGCGTGCATTCTGAAACCCAGCATGACCGGTGTGCTCAGCCGACTGGAGCGTGATGGTGTCGTTCTGCGTCAAAAATCACAGCAGGATCAGCGGAGGGTTTTCGTCAGTCTCACTGAGCGGGGGCAGACTCTTTTTGCTGCCATGAGTGGAGACATGGAGAGAAACTACCAGAAGATCCATGCCCAATTTGGCCAGGAAAAAATGGACCAGCTCATTGCCTTGTTGAACGACTTGAAGAAGATAGAGCCTTAGGAACAATGTGCTTGCAGAGAGAAGGTGCGCGACATAACGTTAAGATGTTATCGTTTTTTCGCCCTTTGAAATCGCTGTGGAGCACATATGCTGGACAACCCGCGACGCCTGATCATTTTGCTGGCTGCCCTAGTGGCGTTTGCACCGCTATCTATTGACACGTACCTGCCTAGCTTGCCCTCCATAGCAGACGATTTGAACGCTAGCGCTGCGAGCGTGCAGATGACCATCGGTGTCTTCTTGGCAGGGCTTTGCATTGGCATGCTCTTCTACGGCCCGCTTTCGGATCGTTACGGGCGAAAGCCATTGCTGCTTGGAGGGATGGCTCTGTATCTGGTTGCTTCGGTAGGCTGCATGCTGGCGAGTTCTGTAGAGCAACTTATCGTCTGGCGCTTCTTTCAGGCGCTCGGCGGGGCCGCAGCGTCCGTGCTGGCACGTGCTATCGTCAGAGACCTGTTCTCCCTCGGCGACGCCGCCAAAACCCTATCCCTCATGCATCTGGTCACCATGCTAGCGACGCTCGTGGCTCCACTTGCAGGCAGTTTTCTGATGCTCATTGATGGATGGCGTGTAATTTTTGTGGGGCTGTTTGTGTTTGCAGCCGTTTGTCTGCTCGCCTGTATTTTCAGCATTTCCGAGACGCATTACCCCGATAAACGGAGCCAGTCTGTCGCAGCAGCGTTGCTGGGTTACTGGCGCATCGCTACCGACCCGACTGCGATCGCTTACATTTTGTGCATGGGTCTTTCATTTGGTGGGATGTTTGCCTTCATTACTGCGTCGCCTTACGTTTATATCGGATATTTTGGCGTCTCACCCCATGGCTACGGTTGGTTGTTCGCTTTGAATATTGGTGGCGTCATTATCATGACCGTGGCCAATGCCCGCCTGGTCAGTCGACTCGGCGCTATACGTATGCTGGGCGTCGGGGCGACGTTTGCAGGAGTCTCCGCGGTGGGCCTGATCGTGTTAAGCAGCAGCGAATCGATGAGTCTCTGGAGTATTGTTGGCTTTGTAATTCTGCATGTCAGTGTCACAGGGCTGATGGGGGCGAATTGTGTTGCCAGTTTGCTTAAACGCTTTCCTGAAAACGCGGGAGCCGCGGCAGGGCTGGCGGTCGCGACCCAATTCGCACTGGGTGCCGCATTCAGTGCCTGGGTTGGAGGCCTGGCTCATGACTCACCACGACCGATGTGCATGGTCATCGCTGCTGCGGGTATAGGGTCTGCGTTGAGCTATCTGGGGATTAGGTTTCGGTCTACACGTTCATTGGCACAAGCTTGATGAGTCAGCTTCGTAGATGAGCATCGCCAGGCGGTGCCGAATTGCCGCCTGGCTCAGGAGGGGAGTATGGAAAGGCTGACGTTGGAATCCTGTTTTGCCGAGAAAGAACTGCCCGCAATCCACTCCACGATGCAAGGTTTGCTTTGGAAAGTAGAGCTACATACGCTCGATGATAATCGACGCTTTAAGGGGCAGTTCAGTACTCAATCCATAGGTGCCTTGAAGCTGACTCGGTCTGAAGTCTCGCCTCACTTGATCCGGCATCAGGCTGACCATACCGGTACAGCACCCTATGCGGTGACGGTTAAGACCTCCGGCAAGGCAAGTCTTAATGTCAATAGCCGAGCGATCGACCTGAAAGATGGTGAGATTTTTTTCCTCGATACTGCGTTCGAATATGACTTTTTCTGCCAGAAGTCAGCAACCTTTACCTCGCTGATAATCCCCAGATCAAAATTTGATCGGCGCTTCCCCTGTGCAAAAATGATGTCTGGTAGGGCGCTACCAGACTCTGGGAGCAGTCGAATCATTCATGAGTTGATGGAATCGATTTTTACTAATGGACCATCTTCTCAAGAGCTGGATAGCGATTTCCTTGCAGAAATGCTGCTGGCGACTTGCCAGACAGCTTTTACGTCATATCTGTCAACTGGAAATAAACAGGCTTCGGTCTCTAACTCTATGCTTCTGGCCTCAGCGGTCCGAGAAATCGACAGCCGGCTGCGAGATCCTGAGCTGACACCTGAGCTAATCGCCTTGGTGTTAGGTGTGAGCTGTCGACATTTGTATACCGTCATGAAGCAAATCGACAGCTCCCCTGCGAATTACATCAGGGAGCGGCGTTTGGACCTAAGCAGGAAAATGTTGCGGGAACCAGCATTCAGGCATTTCACGATTAGTGAAGTGGCGTATCACTGTGGTTTCAATAGCAATACGCACTTCTCCAGAGAGTTCCGCCAGCGTTTTGGCATGCCTGCCAAGGAGTGGCGCCAAGGTGGACCCTTGGCGCTTTACTGAGGTGGCTTTCGCTTCAGGTTGTCACGTTGAGACTGATCGCGACGCTCGGCTCAAAAGCACCAGCGCCAACGAGACTGAGCACAGAGCAGCTGAGCCAAGGAGGGTGAGTGTGTAGCTGCCCTGTGACTGGATCAGTTGGCCGGCTAAAGCAGGGCCCAGTGCCAAACCGCCGCCCACGACCAGATTGGTAATATTCATCAAGCGGCCGGAAGGGTCGAGGTCCGCAATGCAAGCCATCACCAGAGGAAGAACGAAGGTCCAGGTGAACTTGAATGCCAAGGCCGCAAAGGCGAAGCGCAACAGGTCAGGCTTATCGAGCAGTAGCAGCACAGAGGTGACAAGGGCAGCATAGCCCGCTACCGTCATAGGCATCCTTGAAGGGCGGCTGCCTGTCAGCGAAGCAACTCCGGCACCTGCAACCCCCATAAGCGTAGCTACCGCGAGGATGGAGCTGCTGCTTTGGATGGAGATATCGCTGGCGGCGGCGATGCTTCCAATGAATGTCCAGACGCCGCTTATGCTCAAGTCAAACACGAAAACTGCAAGCAGTCCTAGGATGACACTCCCTTTGTGGGCTAGGGATTGGGTTGTTGTATGGACCGGAGATAACGCTCTTGGGAATGCTTTGGTCAGCGTCAACGTAGCTACCATCAGGGATGCCATCAGAAGGTATCCAACAGCCAACCCAAATCGATCGAATAAACCTGGCAATACCTGGATGCCTATCGCGCCCACGAGCAGTTGCCCGAGAACCCAGAGCCCATAAGCCTTAGCGGGGTTGGGGAGCGTTGCGGCGGTACTCATGCAAATGATCATGAGTGAACCTCCTCCGAGCGCCGTAAAGAAGCGTAGAGGCAGCAGGTAGCTGTAGCCAGGCTCAGTGGCAGATAACAGGTTTCCAGTCAAAAATATCAAGCTTGAAACAACCGCCGCAGTACGAAGGTTTACGCGCTTGATCCAGAAAAGTGCCGGTAGGGTGGCAAGACTCATCGCACCCAGTTCCGCCATGAACAAGCTGCCGATCTGCGCAGGATTCAATTCGAGTTGTCTGGAAAACTGAGCAGTGAAGGCCGGCGCTGTCATCATGACAAGGGGAAGAAAAGAAGCCAGTACGATAATCGCAGTCAAGCGAAGATTTACTGAAGAAATCTCAGAGTCTGCATGCTGCCTGGTTGTGCTGTTTATAGTCATTATGATATTCGCTCAGCTCAGTATACATGGACGAAACGAAGCAGTGCTTGGGCGCCCTGGAATGTGTTGCTTGAGTCCAAGTCTTTGGTTAACGCGAGCATGAACTGGTTTTTTTGATCAAGCTTGTGTCCAATCTCTACGCCCAGTTGGGTGTACTTCTGCTCAGTATCGGAAAGGGTTGCACCATCGAACCGAGCCTCTCCGCCTTGTCCTTGAATAAACCGAAGTGCGCCATAGGTGTTGTCGGTAAATGCATAGGAAAGAAAGGTCTGGAGTCGGAACACTGGTTTTTGCTCCAGTGATTCGCCGTAGTAATCGTTGTTTTTTCCAAATAGCAATGCCTCTAAGTCGGCTTCTACGACCCAGCGCTCGCCAAGGCCCTGTGTGAAGTTGTATAGAAGATCAAGCACCCATCTGTTTCCTCCGGGGGAGACATCTGGACTTTGTGAGTGGTACTCGCCAACAGGTACCGTCAGCAACGTCATGAAGCCGCTGTAGGTCTGGGTATTTGGGTTATTGATCAAGAATAGTGTGCCGCCAATTTGAGGGTCGCCCACCCCACTTCCAGACCCGCTTCCCATTTGACCTGGCGATCGGCTGTCAATGTCGACGTAAGGAATGACAAACTGTGGCGTGCAGATGACTCCGCATAGGTCTGTATACAGAACCTGTCGGAAAGCGAAGGCCGTGACTGTAGCCTTGGCATTTTTATAGGTGTCGCCATCACCTCGAAAATTTGTCGAGTGCGAATAGGATAGATAGTAGGCGCTTAATACAGTTCCATCAGGCGCCGCTATGAAATCTCTGGCATTCATGTCGGCTGCAAACGTGTTGAAAGATGCAATTATTGCAATAAAACAGGTGATGAGGTTGCGCATTATCTTAGCCTTTGTTTGTAATTGATTTAGGCTTGCACGCAAGTCTGCGTGATAAGTTGGGGTGACGCTAACGCTGACAGAACTATGCGATTAGAAAAGATCTATCGCAGTCGGAGTCATATCAGTATTCTTTTTATAAGTTAAAGCTCGCTTTTGAAGCGGCGTGCACTCGCCGTGGGTGTTAGAGCTTAAGCGAGCAATTGTCGGCTTAGGTGTTCAGCGATGACGTTTGCATGGGTTCCAGCGCTGATCAAGGTCAGACTCGCATGAGTATGATCATTCATCACAAGTACCTCCGGTTGCATAAATATACCGCGCACACCATGTATAACAAATGGGGTGGTCAGCTCCTTGATGTAAACCACACCTTTCACACGCAATAGATCATTTTGGTAGGTCTGGCTCAACTCATCCAATGCGCTGGCGAGAGACCTCCAGGGCATGGCGTCTGGCATTAAAATATTGGTAGTGCTATATTTCAGAAGATGATCGACTGACGGCTTGCTGACTTGTCGAATGGTGTCATTCCGAACGGGTGACATAAAGTAATAATCTGCTGATTTGATATCCTTGCCATTAACTCCTTTGATCTTGATGCGTGGGTTTATTCTTAGAATGCACTCGGTAAGATGCGCGGATTGTTCTGCGTTGACTTTGTCTTGTTTGCTCAGAAATACAGTATCAGAATAGATGACCTGATCTAAGGCAAGTTCATTGGTTGTCAGTGTCTCTAGGCCGAATTCGCTGTCAATTACCCCTATAATTTGTGATAGTCGGAAACGGTCCCTTAACCAGTGGTCTTGAGCCAGTTGAAGGATGACGGAAGCAGGGCTTGCAAGGCCGGATGTTTCAATCACTATCTTGTCAATGGGTGGGTTGGCTTTATCAGGCCATTTTAGGTACAAGTCTCTCAGTGTGTAGCCGAGGTCATTTTTCATTTCGCAGCACAAGCAACCACCTGATAGTAGTATGGGGTCTTTAGCCCCAGATGCTTGGAGTAGCTGCTGATCGAGACCTACTTCGCCAATTTCATTAACGATGAACAAAGTTTTTCTGAGTTCACCAGCTTCGATTAAGGAGCGTAGAAAAGTGGTTTTTCCGGCGCCCAGAAAACCGGTGACAACGACAATCGGGATGGATGAATTGATCATTGTAAACCTCATGCCTCCAAGGGGTAGCACATGACGGCTTCGCACAGCCACTGTTCACCTATACACGTCCAGTAAAACAGCGCCCTAAATGTCCATGGTTGAGCGATGCTGTCCATGGGGGTGACATGCCAGTTTCGGCAGTCCCATCCAGTGGTCTCGCTGAAGGCACTTTCGCCATGACTATGAGCGACCGTCTGTGCGGTGATAACTTCAGTGAACATCTCCCGGAGTTGTTCGTGACCGCGCCGTTCCGGAAGTCCGGCGCCGCTCCAGAAGGCATCGGCCGTAAAAAAGTCCGCAAGAAGCTCATCGACCTTGCCGGAATTAAAGTGCGTGCAATGCCGGTTGTATTTTTCAATGACTCCCAGTGGGACCGAATTTTTAATTTTCATTGAAAGCCTGCATCGGCCGAGTAAACGGCTTTACCTTCGAAAACGGTGAGCAGCACCTGAGTGTCGCCAACTTCATTTTTTTCGATCTCGAAGAGATTGCGATCTAGCACAATAAAGTCAGCAGATTTCCCTGCTTCTAGCGAGCCAAATTGATCTTGTTTGCCAACAGCTTTCGCTCCTGCCAGTGTCATCATGAATAGCGCAGTATCCAAATCCACACTTTCTTCGCCACGTAGCAACATTCCTTGGAGGGCAGGGAATAGATTAGGGTTTTCAGTAATTATCCAATCCGATCCTACCGTTACTTGAGTTCCCAGTCTGTGCATCGTGTTAAACTTGAAGCCGGTGCTGAGGGATTTGAATTCCGGGGAGGTGTTGTGCCACAGCGCTGGTGACATTTCAGCAACAACCCGCAACGCAGCCAGTCGACCCCTGTCGTTCACATGAATGAAGCCTGCATGCGCAATTTCGTGGAACGGCCCCTGATTTCCGTTTTGTTCACGCATGCGTTCTACGGCATTGAGCGCAACGCGAGCGGCTCCCTCTCCTGCGCAATGCATCTTCAACGTTAAACCGTCTCGGTCTAGCTTGATCAGGGCAGCAGTCAGATCATCTTCACTGATCACGATTTTCGACAAATCGACCTTGTTTTCGCTGTCTATTCGCGACTCAGTGAAATGTGGGGGAAGCGGGGCTCCATCCAACCAGCACTTCACAAATCGTGTGTCGACATGCTGCGTCAAGTGCTCCTTATGCCTCGATATCAAATCGTCCTGTTGATCAAGAGAGGCGCCGCCGGAGAAGGTCACTTCCTGCCATACCAGGTGTGCTGCAACATGAAGGTTGAGTTCATCGCTTGCGTCCAGCGCCTTCAGCGCTTTCAGCTCAGGCAGTGACGCAGAGGCTTCCGGGACTGAAGTGATGCCGTAGCGATGTGCCATGCTCACTGACCAGCGCATAGCATCCTCGTAGATGTCCGATGAATATTCGGGTATAGCGGCACTTACGGCCCACCGTGCCCGCTCTACGAGTTCTCCAGTGAGTTCGTCACTTCCTTCGCGTCTGACGAACTGGCCGCCATGGGGGTCCGAAACGTCGCTATTCAAACCGGCTAGTTCCAGCGCCTTGGAATTCACCAATGCGTTGTGGATGGTGTAGTCGGATATAAAAACTGGCGTATCGGGGAAATGTTCATCCAGCAGTTTTCTGTCGAGTTGACCTTTCTCTATTTCGAAGGGATTGTATTCACCAGCAATGATCCAGCTGCTAAGCGCGCCGCTTTTACATTTGCGGCAGTTGCAGATATCTTCAATAAGTTGCTTGCTGTTAGCATTTGGTCGGATACGGCACTCAAACCCAAACTTTAGGCCGCTAAGCAGTAAGTGAATGTGAGCGTCGTGAATCCCAGGCATAATCATTCTTTGCTTGAGATCGATTGCGGGGTAGCCCTCCATCATTTCCGCCAAGTCTGTCGCATAGCCGACAGCAGCAAGCTTACCTTCCTCAATGATCAGTGTGTCTGCCCAAGGTTGGGTAGAGTTTCCGGTAAAAATTTTGCCATTTGTATATATTGTTTTTTTGTTCATGGAATGACCTTTATTCGCACATGTTTTTTATAAGGGCTATTAGAGGAAACGCCCGTGCCTTGTGCGATGAGGCTTACCGATTAGGCGCCATCCAACCGGTAAATGTCTTATCCATGCTCGCTAAAAACGTTATCCATCGCTGCGAACTGGCAAGAAAGGCGATGGCCCAATGAATCGGTTTGACTAACCAGCTCATAGATCTACAGTGATGGCCATACGATTTCACGGTAGGGACATCATGCGGATCGAGCGCGTTGAGATTCAAAATTTCAGACTGCTTCAGAACGTCAGCCTTGGCCTAGAAGACGGCACGACACTGATTGTCGGACGCAACAACTGCGGCAAAACCTCAATAGCTGAGGTGTTCCGCCGGCTTCTTTCAGACAGGGCTCCCTCTTTCAGGCTTGAGGATTTCTCCCTGGGGAGTCACGAAGAGTTTTGGACAGCATTCAATGCGTTTCACGCCGGCATAGCCCGTACCGACGTTGCTGCCATGCTTCCCGTTGTCAAGGTCACACTGGACATTTCCTATGACGTTGATGCCCCAGATCTGGGGCCGCTCAGCGAATGCATCGTAGACCTAGATCCGGATTGTTCTTTCGCGCGCATCGTCTTGACGTATGGACCACGGGCGACAGGCCTTGAGTCTCTTTTCGCGGAAATCATTGCTCCCAACCCTGAGCAGGGGGATCAACGTCCTGGCTTTTTCAGCCTGATAAAAAAGCGTTTGGCGGCGGCCTACGAGCCTCGCCTGGAAGCGGTCGACCCCAACGATCCTACGAACCGCAAGGACCTCGACCTTAAATCACTCACTACGTTGATCCGCGGCGGATTCATCAATGCGCAACGGGGTCTAGATGACGATACACACCGGGAGCGCGATGTTCTTGGGAAGGTGGTGGAGGTACTGTTCCAATCGGCATTGACCGACCCCACAGATCCCGAGAAGCGAACCACAGCCGAACAGCTCCATGGAGCGGTGGAGAAAATTCAAAGGGAACTGCATGACGGCTTCAACGCTGGGCTGACTTCGCTGCTACCTACGTTCGAGCTTTTCGGCTACCCAGGGTTAGATGACCCTGGCCTCACCACTGTGACCACCTTCGATGTCGAGCGCCTGCTCAAAGACCACACGCAGGTCAGATACAGAGGGGTAAACGGTCTGACCCTCCCGGAGAGCTACAACGGACTCGGCGTCCGTAACCTGGTATACATACTTCTGCAACTACTGAAATTCTTCAGGGAGTTCCAAGCCACGCCGGCAGCGGCAAGCGTACATCTCATCTTCATTGAAGAGCCTGAAGCCCATTTGCATCCGCAAATGCAGGAGGTCTTCATCCGGCAATTGCACCTGATCAAGGGCGCCTTCGAGCAGCAGCTGAATGAAAGCCGTCCGTGGCCTGTGCAGTTTGTAATTTCCACCCACTCTCCGCACATGGCCAACGAAGCGCGCTTCGAAACCATGCGTTACTTTCTCTCAGTGACCGATGAGCACGGGATCCGGCAGTCCAAGATCAAAGACCTGAGGCAGGGTATGGGCGGGGCTCCTGCACCGGACAGAGATTTTCTGTATCAATACCTGACGCTCACTCGCTGCGACCTGTTCTTTGCAGACAAAGCCATCTTGATCGAGGGGACATCAGAACGATTGCTGCTGCCAACCATGATCGCCAAAACTGATGCAGCTGCGGTCGGTGAGCCTCAGCTGGCAAGTCAGTATTTGACAGTTATGGAGGTTGGCGGCGCGTACGCACATCGGTTCCATGACCTGCTTACTTTCCTGGAGCTGCGGACGCTGATCGTGACTGACATTGACTCCGTTAAGCCGAACGCAGCTAGAAAACGAAAAGCCTGTCCTGTTGCGGAGGGGCTGTACACGAGCAATGCCTGTCTTAAAGACTGGTTTGGGGCCGAAGTCACTCCTACCCAACTTCTGGTGAAAACGTCAGCAGAGAAGACCAGAGGATTAACGCGTCTCGCCTACCAAGTTCCGGAAGGGCTTGAACCAGGGCCCTCAGGCAGAAGCTTTGAGGACGCATTCATCCTGGCGAACCTTGATCGATTCGAACTGGGGCCGGGTGATGCTGCATCGCTAGCTTATGAGCACGCGGCAGAACAGAAAAAGTCAGCCTTCGCGTTGAACTACGCGATCGATGATAGGAACTGGCGCGTGCCTAGATACATAGCTGAGGGATTGCGTTGGCTCGCAGTTGGGGCGCCTGTCGTTGATGCCCAAACGGCTGCTCGGGCCATGGCCGCAGTGGTTCAAGCTGCTGACGAGGCAGTGGCTGCTGAGGGAGATCAAGGCGATGCCTAACTACCACGAAAGCCCCGCGGACAGAGCAGGGCGAGAAGCGCTGGAGCGCATGTTCGCTTGTTTGGATGAAGGTCAAAGCTTTCGCCTGGAAGCAGGTGCTGGAGCTGGTAAGACCTATTCGCTGGAGAAGGCGCTGAGCCGATTGATTGAGCACCGAGGTCCAGCGTTGATCCGGGAGCGTCAGCAAGTCGCGTGTATCACTTACACCAATGTGGCAAAAGACGAGATCATCTCTCGCTTCCAGGCACACCCTGCGATCAGAGCCGAGACCGTGCATGGTTTCTGCTGGTCATTGCTCAGAGACTTTCAATCATCACTGAGAGAGTTCCTTGGCGCTGAAGCTTTTTGGCGAGAGCGCTTTGAAACGGTGGGGGGCGTAGGCAATAGGCGCATCCATTACGAAATGGGTATCCCCCGCGTATCGGAGGACGAGATCTCGATTCGGCACGAAGATGTCCTGACCTTGATGGTTCAGGCGCTTCCGTCTCCGAAGTTCAGGGCCGTATTGACATCCCGATATCCGATCCTGTTTGTCGACGAGTATCAGGACACGGATGAGCATTTTGTCGGTGCTCTGAAATCGTGGTTTCTAGATCGCGGTGAGGGGCCGATGATTGGCCTGTTTGGTGACCATTGGCAAAAAATTTATGATGAGGGCTGCGGCCTGGTAGAACACGAGGCACTCCAGCCGATCGAAAAAAATGCGAATTTTCGCTCTGCATCGCGGATTGTCGATGTATTGAATCAGATGCGACCAGGCTTGCGCCAAGAGGTAAGAGATCCGGACTTGATCGGAGAAGCCCGGGTGTTCCATACCAATCGCTGGCCTGGCGCACGCCGCACGGGGGCCGGGGGTGGACACTGGACTGGCGACACTAGTCCTGAGGCTGCTAGTGCCTACTTCGAATGCTTGAAAGCTCAGCTCAGCGTGGAAGGATGGGATTTCTCTCCGAAAACGACCAAGATTTTGATTCTGAACCACAGAGGTATTGCTCGTGAGCAGGGGTATTCCTCGATCCGTGACATTTATGGACAGTTCAACGATCCGTGGCTGAAGAAGGAAGATCCGCACATCAAGTATTTGGCGGATCAGCTTGAGCCAGCGTGTGTCGCATACCAACAGCGTAGATACGGTGCCATGTTTGGGCATCTGGCAAGCGATCGGCCAACGATTCGAAGGCACAGCGACAAAGTCGCTTGGACTGAGGCGATGGAGGCGCTCCTCGAATTGAGGTTGACCGGTACCATCGGCGAGGTGATTGACCACATAAAAGCCGTACCGCAGATGCAACTCCCCAATGCGGTGCTACGAAATGAGCAAGGGTTACAGGACGCCGGTGTAGAACCAGGTGAGGACGAGCCGCGCAGGATTACTCAGCTTCGAAAGCTAAGGGAAGTTCCTTACTCGGAGCTGATAGCGCTGGACCAATTCATCGATGGGCATACGCCGTTCGCGACAAAACACGGGGTAAAGGGAGCTGAGTTCGAAAACGTGATCGTTGTGCTGGGTCGGGGCTGGAACCAGTATAATTTCGCTGAAATGCTTGAGTGGTTTCAGCCGGGGCCACCGGCGAACAGGCGTGAGAAATTCGAAAGCAATCGGAACCTCTTCTACGTCGCTTGTTCTCGTCCCAAGGTCCGTTTAGCTTTGCTTTTCACTCAACTGCTAAGCCCGGCAGCGCTGGCTCAGATCACAGCCTGGTTCGGTGCCGAGCATGTTATTGAGTTGCCCTCAGACCTGGAGTGAAGTGATGCGGTTTCACACATGCTAACGT
Source organism: Pseudomonas sp. TSO6 (assembly GCF_056098905.1). NCBI lineage: Bacteria > Pseudomonadati > Pseudomonadota > Gammaproteobacteria > Pseudomonadales > Pseudomonadaceae > Pseudomonas > Pseudomonas sp. TSO6. The sequence goes on from NZ_JBLZWV010000026.1 coordinate 133,604, forward strand.
TGACGGGGAGAGTGGCCGCAATAAAGCTGCACGCTATCTCTCCCCAAACGATCAATCCAAGGGCGGCCGATCCTATGTTAGCGAGTCAAGAACTCCTGCATCGCATCCAGCAAGGCAACATGGAAATATTCGCGCGAAGCGCGGTCGAAAAGTAGGTGATAACAAGGCATGTCGTTCCGCTTCGACCTGATCACGATCACGTTGATGCGAGCAGCCGATGTCTGAGCTACCTGACCTTCATTGAACGTGGAAGAGCGCAGATCGACGCCGCAAACCTTGGCCATCACTTGCTCGATTGCCGGGCCGCTTAGTTCGAACCAGGCGTGGCTGTCCTCTCGTGGCAGGAGGTAGTTTGCACGGTGATCGAGTTCCCAGGTTGCTTCCTCATCCGCAACGCGTTGACCCATATCGCTGCCACATCCAAGAATGAAATACTCCGTTTGCGATAAGCGCGCCACGACTGTCCCGTCCTGCTGAGCCAGCGCTCGGTTGGGGGTATCTGGCAAATCGAAGCCGCGGCCTCTCAGGTACTCAGCCGCATCTGCACCGCGAAATCCAACTCGCGGAAATTCCGTGAGGTCCTGCAAGGCGACGGGGGGGACTGCCGTGCTGCTCGCACTCCGTACTAGCTGGAGATTGCTCATCATTAAAGCTCCTGTCGCTTGTTGTCAGGGTCGAAGAAGGGGAGCGCTTCAACCGTTGCGTTTACCATCACGCCACCTTCGACCCGGATCGGGATTTGTTGGCCGACGGTGCTTTGATCGAAGCCTGCATACGCCAAGCCGATTATCTTGCCTAACGATTCGGAGTATTCGCAGGAGGTGACATTGCCGCTGATGTCATTACCCTTGAGAACCAAATGACCTTCTAGCGGTTTGGGACTTCCCTTAGGCAAGCTAAAGCCCACGAGTTTCCGAGTCATCGGCTGCGCTTCCAGGATGTCCACTGAGCGTCGGCCGACGAAGAAGGGTTTGTTACGGCTGACGGCCCAGCCCATGTCGATTTCCGATGGGTGAGTCATGCCATCGGTATCTTGGCTGATAATCACATGGCCTTTTTCCAAACGCAGCAAGCGTTGGGTTTCGACACCAAAAGGACGAATGTCGAATTCTTTACCCGCTTCCATAATGGCATCCCAGAGCTTCAGGGCATGTCGAGCAGGGACGTGAATCTCATAGCCGAGTTCACCTACAAAGCCAACGCGCAGCAGGCGCGCTTTAATACCTGCTACCGTGCCTTGGCGGACGCCGAGATAAGGGAAGCCTTCCGGCGAAACGTTCACATCATTACAAATCTTGGCAAGCACCTTGCGAGACTCAGGACCTGCTACGTTCACTGCGGCAATCGCGGCCGTGACGTTGGCGATATCTACATTCAAACGCCACTGAGCATTCCACTTCAGCATTTGTTGGTAGATGCGGTCTACGCCGCTGGTTGTGGCGGTTACATAGAAGTGGTTGTCCGCAAATCGAGCACAGACACCGTCATCGATCACGACGCCATGTTCGTTTGTCATGAGGGCGTAGCGGGAGCGCCCAACTGGCTGCTTCAGGAAAGCGAAGGTGTACATGCGGTTGAGAAGCTCCGCCGCATCAGGACCGCGAACATCCAAGCCACCCAGCGTCGAAACATCAATAATGCCGACTTTATTACGTACATGTAGGGCTTCTGCCTGCATGCACTTTTCCCGCTCATGCGGTTTGCCGTAGAAGGCAGGTCGTTGCCAGGCTCCTGCCGGCATCAGCTTGGCACCCAGCTCTACATGGCGCTTGTGCATTGCCGTGTGACGATAGGGATCGAAGGACCTGCCAGCTACGTGGGCTAATTTCTCAGGCGAGAATGGTGGACGTGCCGTCGTTACTCCGGTCTCGCTTACGCTTCGGTTCGTTGATGCTGCTACGAGCCGTGCAGTTGGCAAAGCAGAGTGCCGGCCCTGCGAAGGGCCCATGCCAACTGTCGAGAATCTCTTAACGAGCTGTACATCGCGATAGCCACTTTTCGTCGCGTTGATGATGTCTCGGACCTGAAGGTCCTCGTCAAAATCAACAAAGTCCTTGCCCTTAGGGTGAGGGAAGATGGGCCATGGGAAGTTCACCTTCGGCTCTTCGCGGACAGGGTTCTGGTTCTTTACTGATTCAAAACCCAAGTCCTTGAGTGCGTCGACAGTCGCGTTGGTAGCATCCGCCAAGACGTTGTCGAGGTTATGCAGACTGTTAGCTGACCCGGCAATGCGCACGATTTTTGGGAGCCCGCTGATTTTGAACTCAGCTGACTCATCGTCGTAGGCAAGCTTTGCTCCTGCTTGGCACAACAGCTGATAGACAGGCATGTAGCCGGCTGACATACAGACGAGGTCACAGGGGATGACTGTGCCAGCTTGCTCAACTTGGCCCTGCCCGGTGATCTTACGTACATCAACTGCCGTAACGTGCTTCATCCCCTTGTTGTGCATTGCCTCATAGACAGTTGAGCTGCTGAGGCACTGAATTCCTCGTTCACCCAAGACCCGAGGCAGGCTACGATCGTCTGCGGTTGGACGCATATCGAGCAGAGCAGCCACTTTCACGCCTTGCTCATGTAGATCCAGAGCAGCGTAGTAACCATCGTCGTTGCCGGTGAGCACAACCGCTCTTTTGCCCGGCTTTACCGCCCACAGCTTCATCAGGCGTTGCGCGGCAGTGGTCAACATGACGCCCGGCAGGTCGTTGTTGCGAAAAACGACGGGCTGATCAAAGGAGCCGCTTGCGACCAGGCATTGAGTGGCGCGCAATTTGGACATGCGCTTGCCTTGGATCACTGGCAGATAGTTATCGGTGAACCAACCATTGCAGGTGGCCTGCTTGAGGATGGTGATGTTTGGGTGGCCCTCGACTGCCGCTACCAGCTTGCGACGAAGCGCATCGGCCCGAACACCTTCAACATCAAACCGCGCGTATGTCAGCGAGCCGCCGAGGATAGGTTGCTCCTCGATCAGGACGACCTTGGCGCCCGCGTTACCTGCGGTCAATGCCGCTTGCAAGCCAGCAGGACCAGCCCCTATGACCGCAAGATCCGAGAACAGATAAGCCTTATCATAATATTCGGGCTTGAAGTTAAGATTCAGTACGCCCAACCCAGCTTTCTTACGGATCAGCGGCTCCCACACCTTCCACATGCCCTTGGGCTTGTAGAAGGAGCGATAGTAGAAACCGACTGGCATGAACCTGGAGAATTTGCCCAGGTAGGCATCCTTGTCACCTTCCAGCGAGCCATTGAAATTCTGGCCCGTCACAGTGAGACCATTTCTGATCAGCTGCGTATCAGCCAACACGTTTGGCTCCTCAGGGAGCTGTACCAGAGTATTGGCGTCCTGGCCTGCCATGGTAAGTGGCGCGCGAGGCCGGTGATACTTGAATGACCGAGACAACAAAAACTGCCCATTGGCGAGGAGGGCGCTAGCGATGGTGTCGCCCTCAACACCCTGATAACTCCGTCCATCAAAACTGAAGGTCATCGACTGATCACGATTGATCAGCAAGCCCATCGGGGGAAGTAGGCGGCTCATCTGGCGATCTCCTGGGCGGGGCTAGTGAAGTCAACCCGGGTTGCGAACATTTCTTTGGGGTCGAACGTACGAATCACCTCATCTGTAGCGGTATGGCGCTCGGCCAGGAACCAGTAGCTAGAGGCGTTGTGCAACCACCATTCAGTGACAACCCCAATACGGTTGTCGCTGTTGAATACGTAGTCAGCCCACTCGATGTCGCTGCAAGTGGCCGGGTCAGGCATGGTCTTGAACTCACCGCCATAGGTGAATTCGCTGATGTTGCGCGGACCGTTCAAGGGGCAGGTCAGGATCTTCATCTTCGTTGCTCCTAGTGGCTGGCCGCAGTCGCGCCCATTTCGTTGACTTGCTGGAAGCGGCTGAAGCGCTCCAGGGCGAACGGCGCAATCAACTCAGGCACCTTGCCGCCGCTGGCGACCAATTCAGCCATGGTCTTGCCGCAGATCGGCGTGGACTTGAAGCCCCATGTCCCCCAGCCAGCATCGAGGTAATAGTTCTTGACCGGCGACAGGCCCATGATCGGGCTGTAATCCGGGGTCATGTCGGTCATCCCGGCCCATTGGCGCATCAGTTTGGCGTTGGCCATGAATGGGAACATCTCTATGGCGTGTGCCAGTAGGCTTTCCTTCAGGTCCAAGGTAGAGCGGGTGTTGTACAGCGGGTAGGGATCGGAGCCGCCACCAAAGACAATCTCGCCACGGCTGGTCTGCTGTACGTAGCAATGCAACGCCGAGGAGCTGACCAGCGGATCGAGGAATGGCTTGAACGGCTGGGTGACCATGGCTTGTAGCGGGTAAGTGTGGATCGGGGCGCGAATGCCAGCCTTGGCCATCAGCAACGAGCTGGCTCCGGCCACCGCTTGGACCACGCAGCCACACTGCACGATGCCGCGGTTTGTCTTGACTGCCTCGATGCGACCATTACGGATGACCAGGTCCTGCACTTCGGTGAGCTGATGGATTTCTACGCCGCGTTTGGCTGCCTGCTTGGCGTAGCCCCAAGCCACCGCATCGTGACGTGCAGTGGCGCCGTCGATGTGCCACAGGCCGGCAAGCACCGGCAGATGGCCGGGGTCAAGGTTGAGGCTGGGTACCAATTCGCGGATCTGCTGACGATCGATCATCTCGGTGCGCCCGCCAAAGTGCTTGTTCACTTCGGCGCGTTGGCGGAAGGCGCGCACGGTGGCATCGGTGTGCGCCAGTGTCAGCTGGCCGCGCTCTGAGTACATGATGTTGAAGTCGAATTCGTTGGAAAGACCCTGGAACATCCGCACCGATTCGGCATAGAAGCGCACGCCTTCGGACGTCAGGTAGTTGGAGCGGATCACCGCGGTGTTCCGCGCAGTGTTGCCACCGCCGAGATACGCTTTTTCAAGAATGGCGACGTTTGTCACACCGTGGTACTTAGCCAGGTAGTAGGCAATTGCTACACCATGGCCGCCACCGCCGATGATCACTACATCGTACCGCGGCTTAAGCTCACACGGAGGCGGGAGATCGACCTCAACTGGATAGTCGGCACTCAGGCCATACTTCAGGAGATTGAAAGGCATGATGCCTCCGACTTAGCTCGTGATTGAGTTTGCTGTTTCGCGGCGGTGAGTGTGTTTCGCATGAGGAATGCGATAGTCATCGGGCCTACGCCGCCAGGAACAGGGGTGATGGCTGATACTTTTGTCAACGCGCTTTCCATATCAACGTCACCCACGAGTCGGCTGCGGCCACCAGCGTTGATTCGATTGATGCCAACGTCGATGACTACTGCCCCTGGCTTAAGCCAGTCAGCATCGACCATCAAGGGGCGACCAACTGCTGCAACAACGATGTCAGCTTGACGGCAGATAGTTTCAGCTCGTTCGCTGCGTGAGTGCAGGATGGTGACTGTGCAATTCGCTTTGAGGAGCAAGGCTGCCATCGGCTTGCCAACAATGTTGGAGCGCCCGATAACAACTGCGTGCTTTCCGCTCAGATCACCCAGTGTTTTGTGCAGGAGGTACATGCAACCGGTTGGGGTGCAGGGGGCCAGAACATCAAGGCCTTGGCTGAGCCCGCCGACGTTCTCGCTATGGAATCCATCGACGTCCTTCTGCGGGTTGATTGCTTGAAGGACTACAGATTCATCGATGTGCTTAGGTAGGGGGAGCTGCACCAATATGCCGTGCACCGCAGCATCCTGATTGAGCACCTCAATCATATGAAGAACATGGGCTTGACTGGTGTCAGAGCCAACCTTGTACTCCAGAGAGGTGATCCCACACTCTTCGGCGCGCAGCACTTTGTTACGCACATAGACTTCACTTGCTGGATCATCGCCAACGAGAATCACCGCGAGGCAAGGGTGCACGCCACCGGCTTTCATGATCTCAACGTCATTTTTGACCTGCGCGAGGACTTCGGCGGCTGCAACCTTGCCGTCGATCAGTAGCGGACTATTCATCGGAAAATCACCGTGCGGTCGTTGTTCTGGAAGACGCGATGTTCAAGGTGGTACTTGACCGCTTTGGAAAGGGCGACGGTTTCGGTGTCTCGTCCGACTGTGACCAGATCTTCTGGTTTGTAGGCGTGGTCGACGCGTTGGACCTCTTGCTCAATGATCGGCCCCTCATCCAAATCACTGGTGACATAGTGTGCGGTTGCGCCGATCAACTTCACGCCACGCTCGTAAGCCTGGTGGTAGGGCTTGGCGCCCTTGAAGCCGGGAAGGAAGGAGTGGTGAATGTTGATTGCTCTGCCCGAAAGCTGCTTGCAGAGATCGTCGGAAAGGATCTGCATGTAACGCGCAAGCACCACCAGATCAGTCTGAGTTTCATCGACGATTTTCATCAGCTCAGCTTCCTGGGCCGCCTTGGTCTCTTTGGTGACCGGCAGGTGGATGAACCGAATTCCTTGGCGCTCAGCCATAGGACGAAGATCCAGGTGATTAGAAACTACTGCCGTAATCACCATGTCCATCTCGCCCTTGCCATGACGGTAGAGGAGATCGCTCAGGCAGTGATCGAATTTACTCACCATGAGCAAAACGCGCATTGGCTTGCTGGAATCGAACAGTTCCCAGGACATGCCAAACTTCTCGGCAACGTCGGTGAAACCACTTTTCAAAGCTTCGATGTTGCCGTCGATGCCGGCGTTGAAGCGAAAGACTGCACGCATGAAAAACCTGCTGCTTGTCTCATCGTCAAACTGCGCCATTTCTCCGATGTAGCATCCGTTTTCAGCGAGGTAAGACGTCACTGCGGCCACGATGCCAGAGGTGGCAGGGCAGCTTATTTTCAGGACAAAAGCGTTGGGTTGGCCTTGCATGGTGGTTCCTCCGGAGGGGCGACGGGCAGGTCATCACCAAAGAATTGAAACGGAAAAATGACTGTCAGGAAAATTTTATTCTTTTGCGTGCTTTATAAGGGAAACGGAGGGGGTGTGTCCACCTGATAGGAATAAAAATTTCCTAGTGGGAAATCTTTGTTGGCGCGACCCACCCCGCGTATGGGGCGAGCCGATGCCGGGCTCAGTCGTCGTTAGAGCTGTAATTCACTACGGAAAGGAGGCGAATTGGTACCTGGGCAAGGTGCTCTGGGCCGTGGGGTATATCGGCCTCGAAAGTCAGGCTGTCTCCAGCCGCCATTGCGTAAAGCTGGTCACCATGGCGATACGTAAGCGCTCCCTCCAGCAGAAAAAGGAATTCGGTGCCCGGATGGGAGAAGGTTGGAAATTCTTCGCTCGCATCATCCATGCTCACCATGTATGCCTCGAAGCTGCGTTTGGGCCCTCTGACGTGGTTGAGTAGATGATAGGTGTGCCCTTTGTCCGTTCCTCGTCGAACCACCTCCAAGCCCTCATGAGCCTACACCAGCAGTGCCCCACCACCTTGCTGGTCGTACTGGCTAAAAAGCTTTGACATTGGGATCCCTAGTACATCGCAGAGGCGAGAGAGGGTGTCCAGGCTGGTGGATACCTGAGCATTCTCGATTTTGCTCAGCATCCCCTGACTTATTCCGGCTATCCGCGCGACGTCGGCGAGCTTCAGATCTTGAGCCTGTCGCTGCTTCCTGATCTGAATTCCTAGGTATTGCTCCAGCTTTAAGCGGGGCTCTTGATCATCGGCTCTAGGCATTTTTTTGCTCTTTTTGGTTGCGTGTCTTCTGAACGTGCACCGAATGCGAGCGATCGCCCGAATCGTGGCCCCTCCACAAGACCATAAAAATATTCCCTTTGTGAATATTTTTTTCACGAAATTCACGGGCTCCAATGATTTTTTGAGCTTTCGATGGACCTCAATACCAGGAATTGGCAAACGGCTTGCATTCTCTTAAGGAAATTAATTTTCCTTGTGGGAATTTTGAGGGTGGGTTACAAAGGCGCTGCGATCGCTTCGGTCACTCGAATGGTTCAGCCCAGCTGCTCTCATCCAGTCAATGAAGCGTGTCTATTCAGGAGTTCAACCATGTTGCCAGCGGAAACCCAGCGTCTGATCGAGGAGCACGGAATTAAGTACGTGCTTGCTCAATTCGTCGATATCCACGGCGCTGCGAAAACCAAATCTGTACCGATCACCGGTCTCAAGGCTGTGGCCGAGGATGGTGCCGGTTTTGCGGGGTTTGCGATTTGCGGTATGGGAATGCAGCCTCACGGTCCAGATTTCATGGCTCGTGGTGACCTTTCCACACTTACCCCGGTGCCTTGGCAGCCTGGCTATGGGCGGGTGGTCTGCATCGGTCATGTGAACGGTAAGCCGTGGCCGTACGACAGCCGATACGTATTGCAGCAACAGGTCGAGCGCTTGAAGGCTAAGGGTTGGACGTTGAACACGGGGCTGGAGCCAGAATTCAACCTGATGCGCCGTGATGCCAACGGTGTTCTTCAGCTAGTCGATTCTAGCGATACCCTCGACAAGCCTTGCTATGACTACAAAGGCTTATCTCGTTCTCGGGAATTCTTGGAGCGTTTGACTGAGGCGCTGCAACCAGTCGGCTTTGACATCTATCAGATTGACCACGAAGACGCGAACGGCCAGTTTGAGATCAACTACACCTACAGCGATGCGATGGAGTCGGCTGACCGCTTCACCTTCTTCCGCATGGCTGCCGGTGAGATTGCAAACGATATGGGGATGATCTGCTCGTTCATGCCCAAGCCAGATCCTAAGCGTGCTGGCAATGGAATGCATTTCCATCTCTCGATCTCTAGCGCTACTAGCAAGAATCTGTTCCACGACGATTCCGACGTGAATGGCATGGGGCTCTCGAAGCTGGCCTATCACTTTGCCGCCGGACTTCTCGCACATGGCCCCGCACTGTGCGCCTTCGCGGCCCCAACTGTTAACTCATATAAGCGACTGGTAGTGGGTAATTCACTTTCCGGTGCGACTTGGGCGCCAGCTTTCATCGCGTTCGGCGCCAATAACCGATCGGCGATGGTGCGTGTGCCCTATGGGCGATTGGAGTTCCGCCTGCCTGACGCAGGCTGCAACCCATATCTGGTTACCGCGGCCATCATTGCAGCGGGTTTGGACGGTATCGAGCGAGAGCTGATGCCTGACCAGATCTGTAATGAAAACCTCTACAGCCTTGGGCTGGAGACTATTGCTGCAAAGGGCATCCGCACGCTTCCTCAATCGCTGAAAGAGGCCTGTGATGCGCTGGAAGCCGACCCACTATTTGCCGAAGTTCTGGGCAAGGAAATTGTTGGTGAGTTCATCAAATTGAAACGCATGGAATGGGTTGAGTACAGCCGTCATGTAAGCGATTGGGAAGTGAAGCGCTACACCGAATTTTTCTAATCAGTTAAGTCTTGATAATCAATCAGGTGCCCTTGAGTGGGTTAGGGTACCTTTTGCCCTGGAGTCTGAAATATGTGTGGAATTGTGGGTCTTTACCTGAAGAATCCAGCGCTGGAATCGCAGCTCGGTAAGCTTTTTGAGCCGATGCTCGAAGCGATGACTGACCGTGGTCCTGATAGTGCGGGTTTTGCAATCTACGGGGATGAGGTCTCTGACGGCTGGGTTAAGCTGACCCTTCAGGCGACAACTGACGAGTACGATTTCAAAGAGCTGATTGGCACACTTGAGGGGCGTCTCGGTGCTCCGCTTGACTGGTTCCAGAATGCGAGCGCTGTAGTCCTGAAGATTAAAGCTGATGAGGCAGTAGTTCGTGCGGCTCTTTCGGAGCTGGCCCCGAGCGTGCGCATCATGAGCGCCGGACAGAGCATCGAAATCCTCAAGGGCATGGGGCTGCCGGCGGAAATCTCCAGCCGATTCGGCCTGGCCGGCATGAAGGGTAGCCACATCATTGGCCACACCCGCATGGCCACTGAAAGCGCGGTGACCATGGAAGGTAGCCACCCGTTCTCCACCGGCGCTGACCTGTGCCTGGTGCACAACGGTTCGCTGTCCAACCACTTCCGCCTGCGCCAGGAACTGCGTCGCGAAGGCATCATTTTTGAAACCGAAAACGATACCGAAGTAGCCGCTGGCTATCTGACCTGGCGTTTGCAGCAGGGCGATACCCTGGCCCAGGCCCTGGATGGTGCTCTGGAAGATCTGGACGGCTTTTTCACCTTTGCCATCGGCACCCGCAACGGTTTCGCCGTGATCCGCGATCCGATCGCCTGCAAGCCCGCAGTGCTGGCTGAAACCGACGACTACGTGGCCATGGCCTCGGAATATCAAGCGCTGGCAAGCCTGCCTGGTATTGAAAAGGCCAAGGTTTGGGAGCCGGCCCCGGCCACTCTGTACGTTTGGGAACGCGAAAGCGCCTGACCCCCACCGAATCACTGGAGATATTTATGAAGACGATCGACCTTTCCAGCGCCTCGGTGCGCGAACTCAACCAGGGCCTGCATGGTGAAGTGCAGGCTCAGGAATGGCGAGTGACTCATCCCGACGGTAAACACAACTTGGCCGTGGGCATCAATGCACCAGTTACCGTCGATATCGAAGGTCACGCGGGCTACTACTGCGCCGGCATGAACCAGCAGGCCAATATCACTGTGCATGGCAACGTTGGAGTTGGTGTAGCTGAGAACATGATGTCCGGCATCGTTCGGGTGAAGGGCAGTGCTTCCCAAGCTGCTGGCGCCACTGCTCACGGTGGTTTGCTAGTGATCGAAGGCGATGCCGGTGCGCGTTGCGGTATTTCGATGAAGGGCGTGGACATCGTGGTCGGCGGTAGTATCGGCCACATGAGCTGCTTCATGGGCCAGGCCGGACGCCTGGTGGTGTGTGGCGATGCCGGCGACGCGCTGGGCGACTCGCTGTACGAAGTACGTATCTACGTCAAGGGCTCGGTGCAGTCGCTGGGCTCGGATTGCATCGAGAAAGAAATGCGTGCCGAGCACTTGGAAGAGTTGCAGGACCTTCTGAACGACGCGGGTCTTGACCACAAGGCTGCCGATTTCAAGCGCTATGGCTCGGCCCGTCAGCTGTACAACTTCAAAGTCGATAACGCCTCCGCGTACTGATTCAGGAGCATTCCCATGAGCGAACAATTTCCCCCAGTACTGCGTGAGTCGGCCACCTTCGATCGCCTGACCATCCAGGAAATTCAGCGTGCCGCCGAAACCGGCATCTACGACATCCGCGGTGGCGGTACCAAGCGTCGTGTGCCGCACTTCGACGACCTGTTGCTGCTGGGGGCTAGCGTGTCGCGCTACCCCCTGGAAGGCTACCGCGAGAAGTGCGGCACCGACGTGGTGCTGGGCAACCGCTTTGCGAAAAAGCCAATCCACCTGAAGATCCCGGTGACCATCGCGGGCATGAGCTTCGGTGCACTATCGGCCAACGCCAAAGAGGCCCTGGGCCGTGGCGCGACTATCGCTGGTACCAGCACCACTACCGGCGACGGCGGCATGACCCCGGAAGAACGTGGCCAGTCCCAGCACCTGGTGTACCAGTACTTGCCTTCTCGCTACGGGATGAACCCCGACGACTTGCGTAAGGCCGATGCCATCGAGATCGTCTTGGGGCAGGGCGCCAAGCCGGGCGGCGGCGGCATGCTGCTGGGCATGAAAGTTACCGAGCGGGTGGCCGGCATGCGCACCTTGCCGATCGGCGTGGACCAGCGCAGCGCCTGCCGTCACCCGGACTGGACTGGCCCGGATGACCTGGCGATCAAGATTGCGGAAATCCGTGAGATCACTGACTGGGAGAAACCGATCTACGTGAAGATCGGTGCGAGCCGCCCGTATTACGACGTCAAGCTGGCGGTGAAAGCCGGTGCGGATGTGATCGTGCTTGACGGCATGCAGGGCGGTACCGCAGCGACTCAGGAAGTGTTCATCGAGCACGTTGGTATCCCGATTCTGCCGGCCATCCCGCAGGCGGTGCAGGCGCTTCAGGAAATGGGCATGCACCGCAAGGTGCAGCTGATCGTCTCGGGTGGTATCCGCAACGGTGCCGACGTGGCCAAGGCCATGGCCCTGGGGGCGGATGCGGTGGCCATTGGCACTGCGGCGCTGATCGCCTTGGGTGACAACCACCCGCGGCTGGACAGCGAGCTGAAGAAGATTGGCTCGGCCGCCGGCTTCTATGACGACTGGCAGAACGGTCGCGACCCGGCCGGCATCACTACCCAGGACCCGGAGCTGGCCAAGCGCTTGAACCCGGAGGAGGCCGGTCGCCGCCTGGCCAACTACCTGCGTGTGCTGGTGCTGGAAGCGCAGACAATGGCCCGTGCCTGCGGCAAGTCGCACCTGCACAATCTCGACCCCGAGGACTTGGTAGCGTTGACGGTTGAAGCTGCTGCAATGGCGAGGGTGCCACTGGCTGGCACCACTTGGGTACCGGGGCAAACCCAATACTAAACCGAGATTAAGCCGCCGGCTGAAAGGCCGGCGGTTTGTTTTAGGAGGTGACCAACTCAACGCCTGCCGTTGGTATAGCCCACCAATTGGTGGCTCACCTTACCAAGCGTACAGATCAGACTCCGCCAATGCTCTTTCCCTACGATGGATGCAGGCTTGATGGAACTCATGATGTCCCAGTGACGAGAGCCCCCCAGCATTCCTTCGGCAATGACCTGACCTACGACATGGCTCGGCGTGACTCCGAAGCCTGAATAGCCTTGAACGAAATAGGCGTTGGGCCGGCCAGGCAGGGTGCCAATTTGAGGGAACAGATTGGATGTGCACTCCATAGGACCGCCCCAGGCCAAATCAATTTTCACATTTTTTAGGTATGGGAACACTTTCAGCATCAGGCCTCTGTTCCACGCCTTCAGGTCGTTCGGGATGTACTCCACTGCCTTCGTGGCGGAGCCGAACAAGACGCGATTCTCATTGGTGACCCGGTAGTAATCGATCACCGGGCGGACGTCACTGAATGCACCACGGATCGGGCTGATCTGCTCGATGAGGCTGTCGGGCAGTGGCTCGGTAACCAGCTGATATGCGTAGGTGTTGATGACCTTTTTATCCAGGTATGGCTCCATCCGATCTAAAAATGCCCCGCATGACCAGAGGATTTTCTTGGCTCGGACAATGCCTTTCGCTGTCCGGACTGTAATAGTATCGCCGTAGGTCACCTCTAGGGCGGGGGTGTTTTCAAAGATCTTCCCTCCTAGGTCCACGAACGCTTTCGCTGAACCCAGCAGCATGTTGAGAGAATGAATGTGACCGTTGCCCATGTGCTTCAAAGCGCAGGTGTAATAGTCAGATCCGATTATGGATCTCACAGCGCTTCCCTCTAGGTATTCAATGTCATGGTTGGGGCTGAGCTGCTTGAACTCCTTCTCCCATGCCTGAAGAAGTTTACCTTGTCGTTTGTTGAACCCCATGTAGCCATAGCCGTGGCGGAAGTCAGCGTCGATGCCGTATTTCTCGATGCGCGATTGAATGACAGAGGCGCCGAGGTCGCTGATCTCGAAAACGGCTTGGAGGCCTTCGCCGCCTACGCTTTTACGTATTTTTTCGAGGTCATGGCCGATCCCAGCCATCACATGACCACCGTTCCGGCCGGAGCCACCGAATCCCACGTAGCGGGCTTCAAGCAGGACGATCTCTTTGACCCCTCGCTCAGCTAGCTCCAAGGCTGTATTCACGCCAGAAAAGCCGCCGCCGATGATCACGACTTCTGTGTCGATCTCATGTTCTAGGTCAGGATATCTGGAGTCGTACTTTCGAGTTGCGGTGTAGTAGGTCGTAGGGGTTTCGACAGAAAGCATGTGAGGCACCTTTCAGCTGGTGAGTGCTGTTCCGCTCAGAAAGCGTCTCAGCTCCAGCAGTTTTTTTATGAATAATGGAAGGGCTAACCCCCGTCCATGTGCGTCCTCTATTTAACGTCCACCATCGTCTAGAGGACATGATTCAAGGTGCAAGAAGTTGCCTGACGGTGCCAATTTGGATGCGCACTCACCGGAAAAAAGAAACCCGGCCGAAGCCGGGTTTGATGAGACCAGAGGTCAGTAGCGAATCATTACCGATTTCAGCTCGGTATAATCGTCGATGAAAGCTCCGCCAAACTCGCGGCCGATGCCTGAAGCTTTGACACCGCCGAAAGGCACGGCCGGATCCAACATGGTATGCATGTTTACCCAGACGGTCCCCGCTTCGATTTCCGGGACCATGCGCAGCGCTTTAGAAAGATCATTGGTCCAAATGCTTGCGCTCAGCCCGTACGGAGTGTCGTTCATCAACTGAAGAAGCTCTTCTTCAGTGTCGTAGGCGAGGAATGTTGCAATTGGGCCAAATGTTTCCTCACGCAGCAGCGTGTCCTGAGCGGAATTGGCCAGAACGATAGTCGGTTGAACATAGCAACCTGGGCCGCTTATCTCCTTACCGCCGTACACGATCGTGTTTTTTTCGTTCCGGGCAATTTCGAAGAAGCTTTCGAGTTTTTGCTGATGCTGCTTATTCGTAACCGGGCCGAATTGGGTCGATTCGTCAAGTGGGGAGCCGATCTTGAGGCTGGCCAGGCGCTGAGCCAGCTTATCCATCAGTGGCTCGATTTGAGAGCGATGAGCAAAAAAACGCTCGGCAGCTGCGCAGATCTGACCAGAGTGCAGGAAGCCAGCCTCGATGATCCCATCGGCCGCCTTATCAAGGTCGACATCCTTGAGGAAACCGACGGAGTTTTTGCCGCCTAGCTCCAGCGTCGCTCGGGTGAGCTTCGCATCCATGGCGGTCTTCCCAACAGAAATCCCTGTGGGCACCGACCCAGTGAAGGAGACTTTGTTAGTGCCAGGATGCTCGATGAGCGCCTTCCCCGCGCCCCCAGTACCCGTTACGACGTTGAGCGCTCCTCGCGGCAGGCCAGCCTCAATCGCAAGCTCGGCGATTCGCAGTATTGTGAGCGGGGTGAATTCGCTAGGTTTGATGATAATGCTGCAACCGGTGGTGAGCGCGGATGCCAGCTTCCAAATGGCGATCATCGTCGAGAAGTTCCACGGAACAATGCCAACAACAACGCCAACGGGTTCTCGCAATGTGAATGCGGTGTAGCGTTCCCCGCCAAACGATGGCAGGGAAGGAGTGATGGTTTCGCCTGTGATTTTCGTTGCCCATCCCGCGTAGTAGCGCAGGAAATGTGCGGCTTGATCGACCTCAAAGGCGCGGGCGATCTGGATGATCTTGCCAGACTGGCATGTTTCGAGCTGGGCTAACTCTTCGCGGTTTTGTTCGAGGAGGTCTGCCAGTTTGAACAGCACACCAGCTCTGGCGGCGGGGCTTGTTTTCGACCAGACCTTGAACCCTGCCTGTGCGGAGACTACAGCTTGATCGACATCACCCTCGCTACCTTCGCTCACATGAGCGATCACTTCCCCGTTTGCAGGGTTGATGACCTCGATTTTGCTGGACGACGAGCTAGATACATATTCGCCATCAATGAAGTGGCCGTGGTCTTTGGCGAGGAAACTTTTGACGGTTGAGAGGAGGGTTACATCGGTCATTCGGGCAGGCTCCATCAAAATGGCAGAACGGCGGAGGCCGTATCTCTGGAGAAACAATTACTGACGGTACCTCGGCCAACCCGTGACATCTTGACTGACGCTGTCAGGCGTATGACTCACGGTGCCAGCGCCCTGTGCTTGTGTGGCTAAACCTTGAATTGGTCAACGAGCTGTTTCTGATGACTCGCTAGCGCATTCAGCTGTCCGCTGATGTGGGCTGATTCAGTTGCCTGTTCAGTGAGTGTCTCAGTCACCGTACGAATCGCCGACACGTTACGATTCACCTCCTCAGCGACAGCGCTTTGCTCTTCTGCCGCGCTGGCGATCTGCAAGTTCATGTCACCAATCAGCGTGATCGCTTCGCCGATCTTGGCGAGTGACTGCGCGGCCTGTTGAATTTGCGAGGCGTTTGTCTGCGCTTGAGCTTGACTTGAGTGCATCGTGGCTACGACGCCGCGGGTAGCGCTTTGAATTCGTTCGATGACACCGCGAATCTCCTCAACGGAGTCTTGTGTTCTTCTGGCTAGATTACGCACCTCATCAGCCACGACTGCAAATCCTCTACCGCTTTCGCCGGCACGCGCGGCCTCAATGGCAGCGTTCAGGGCTAGCAGATTTGTCTGCTCGGCAATACTTCGGATCACTTCAAGAACCGAGCCTATTTCAGTACTGCTCAAGGCGAGGGCCTCTACCTCTACCACGGCCCTGCTGACCTCGGCCGCTAGCTGGCTTATGTCACGGGTGCTCTGATTGATTACTGCGACCCCATCTTTTGCTGCGGCATCCGCTGCTATTGCGGCTTGGGCAGCGTTCGACGCACTAGTGGCAACCTCATGCGCGGTCGCGCTCATTTCATTGGCTGCCGTAGCTACTTGGTCCACCTCTCGGAATTGAACCTGCATCCCGTTACTGGTCTGGCGCGAAATTTCAGCAGACTGGTCGGCCGTGCCGCGAGCATCACTTATGCTCTGTTTGATGCTTGCAATCGTTGGTTGCAGCTTCTCTAGGAAGCTGTTGAACCACCCAACAAGGTTTCCCAATTCATCATGCTTACTGTAAGTAAGGCGTCGAGTTAGATCGCCTTCGCCGCTGGCGATATCTTTGAGCATTGCCGAGACAGTGTTGATCGGCCGAGTAATGCCGCTAGCTACAAACCACATCAGCACCAGGCCCAGCATGGCAGCGATAATCGCAGCTGAAACGGTCTGGGACACACCTTCGTCCTGTACCTGGTCGAGCAGCGCTTGGAGTTTTTGCGAGTCTGCCAGCAATACTTGTTCCGGTAGGTCGATGCTGACGCCCCAGTTTTGAGCGCTCGGAATGGGTTTCACCGGATGTACTGCTCGTATGACACCGCCCTCTGCTGAAATCGTGGGACTGGGCGCGTCGAGACGATGCAGAATGGCTTTACCATCTGCTCCCATTATCTGTTCGATCCGTTCTCCCACCTGTTCGGAAGATGAGCTGACGCCAGCCAGAATGCCGCTGGTCGAGGTGATGGTTATGTTGCCGGCACCGTCAAAGATTTCGCTTTGCGCTTGTTTCACCGTTGCTTGTATGGTTTCGAGAGAAAGGTCGATTCCGACAACGCCTAGTACTTTACCCTCTGAGATGACTGGCATGGATAGCGTGGTCATGAGCAGGCGCTTGCCGGCGACATTGTCGGAGTACGGTTCCATCAAGCACGCCTTCTTCGTGTCCTTGGGGCATGTGTACCAGCTGTTGTAAGGAGCCCCGCTTAGGCTCAGCTCGGTTTTGGTGAGGTCATTTTCAGTGAACACCAATTCCGCAGTTTGGCCGCTGCCTCGGTTGAGAACCTTCCCAAAGCGCCCTTTGTCATTGGAGGCACGTTCAGTGTCGCCTAAGAAGTCGCTATCCCGACCGTCCAGAGCGTTAGGTTCGTAAACCAACCATATCCCGACCACGTCAGGGTTGTGATCAAACGCGGTGGTCAGCTGCCTTCCCAGCTCTTCACGCAGGATGCTCGCGCTTAAACCGCGGTGGGTGGCCATAGCTCGAAGATCATTCGCCTGATCTGCCAGGGACTGCATCAACTTCAGGCTCGAATGAAAGGTCTGCTCCAGCTCCAATCCCTGTTCGGCTGCTTTGGCTTGCAACTGCGCCTCAGCGCTTTTGGTCAGCATTTTGCGGCTTTCGGTGCTGATCAACCTGTTGCTGACGTCATTCTGGTAGATGCTCATGCCTGCGATGAGGCTCATCATGACCAAGAGGCATAGGCCCGACAGGAGAACGATCTTCAGGCGGATGGACATCGACTTGAGCATTATTGGCTATCTCAGGGAGGGCAGCCTCCTAAGGAGGCGTCATAATCACAGGGTGTGGATTGGCTGGAGCCAGAAGACCGCGCGCCACGAAAGTGGCGCGCGTTTGATGCTTTAGAAATTGGTGACAAACAGTAGTTGGGCGTAAACGTTTGTGCGATCACTTCCCAGCTGACTCCCGCCGTTCTCCGCACTGTGGTCAGGTTTGTAGAAGCCAACCAGGGGTAGAACGAGGAGGTTCTCGCTCACGGTCCACTCACCGTAGATATCAAGCTCTTTACCGGAGATATCGATGACATCCTTGTTGATCGTGTCGAACTTATAGAGCATCGCGCCCGCATTGAACGTTGGTGTCACGACCATTTTCAGTCCGACTTGCTGGATGGTCGAATTGGTGTTGAATGGGCCTGCGTAGTTCGCTGCTACCTCACCTTGGAACCAGGTTCCCAGCTCACGGCCGTTACCATAGAAGAGTGGGTCATAGGCCTCAGAGAAGCGGCTGTAACGATAGCTGATCTTCGGGGTGGTTTTTACGTCATTGAAGGTCCAGCCAGCTTCGAGATACCAAGCATTTTCGTCGGTAGTGGTTTTCTTTTCTTTGGCGTACTCGCCGGCCAGGAACAGTCCTGGAACGCCTGCATCGCCCTTAGCACGGATACTGTAGATTTTCATATCCTTGCGCTCGGGATACAGGATGTCAGCGAATTCCCTATCCGTGTCTAGAACCTTCACGGCTGTGAGGCCTATGGTACCTTTCTCTGAGACATTCTCCAGGGTCGCGACAGCCGTTTCCGGCGATGCTTGGGCTCGGTTATCAGATTTGAGCCACATCAAGTCACCGCGCCATCCCTGACTGCCGCCCAGTCGTAGAACAGCGGTTTCGTCGAAGTTTTTGCGCCCTGTTAGATAGTAAGCCCCGCCTCGGTTCAGCCGGCCATCCAGAAGACCCTTACCAAAGTCGAGTGCGTCGCCGGAGACGATGAAGCCATCACCTACCACAATGTTCTGTCGACCGAAGGAAACCTCTACACCATCCTCGCCCAAGGCGGGGAAAAGACCTGCTGATTTCCAGCCCGCATAGGCATCTTCAATCTTCGTGGTGCGTTCGTCACCGACACTCCAGCCGGCCGCGTCGCCATCTCCAAAGGTGGCACTGGAAACCCAGTTCAGTGCTGAGTAGAGGCTGCCGAAGTTCTCAGTTTTGTGTTTAACGTCGAGGCCGTATTGGAAGACCGCCTCTTGCCAAGTCGCAGAGCCAGATGTCTGGTCCGGAGTTTGAGCGTATTTTTCACGGCTTGTGAAAATGCCGAACGATGCCGCTAGCTTGGCATCGACCGTAGTCGCGCCATCACTATAGAGCGGTAGGCTCTGGGCGGTTGATGAGAAGAATATTGCTGCGGGTGCTGCACAACTCAGAGCAATCCGAAGGGAAAGCCCGCTCATTTTGAACTTCATCAACGCTACCTCTGCTGCACTTATTAGAATTTTTGAGAGCGAGACACGACTCGACGTGTGTTGGCAGAAGGCTATCGTCGGAGAAGGGTGAGTATCTTGATTTTGAGAGCCAAGCAATCGCCTCAGGGTGCCAAATTTTGGTTTGTCGGATAGGTGGGGAGGCATGCGTTTATGTGGCAGCGGATGCCAGCTGCCGAGCGGTATCGAGTTTGACACTCAGATCCTAGTGATGGCACTGACAGCCAAGACGGAGCGGTAGCCACCTCCTTATGATGTAGGCGTTTCGGTACCGCCGAAGATGCAATGAGGGAAGCCCCGTGATCTACCAAATCGAACAAGAAATGAGGTCTCAGACCTACATCCCGACCACGGAATGGCCAACACTAGCCGAGATGGCGGATGGTTTCGAAGGGCATAAGTACGCGAGTACAGATGTCCTTGCCGGCAAGACGTTCACCATCAGGTTCGAGAACGGATGGCTGATCGAACACCGTTTTGAAAGTGCTAATGCTCTAGTGTGGACCATTCTCGAAGGCGATGGAAGCGGCCTCAGTGAGTCTGAGATCTACGAAGCGGTTGAGGTGCGCCCTGGGATCTTGTTTGTTGAATTTCTCAAACCGGCACATCAAGAGTGCGCGACCCTTGTTTGGAAGCTGGAGACTGGGGACATCCTTGCTGCGGTCTCTTCGTTCCACGAGCAAGCTGGTGAAAAGCGCACACAAAGCGGGTTTGCAGCAGCAGTAGTTGAAGGCATGCCAGGCGGTTCACCCATCACGAAATCATCCAGCCTCGCTGGTAAGCGGGTTCTTTACCGCTATAGCGAAGATGACTGGTACGAGCATGTCTACTTCAGTGCCGAGACCATGGCCTGGAATTGCGTTAATGGAGCTGAAAAAGGCATCGCTGACGTAGAAAAATGTGCTTATTACGATGTTGCAGACGACCTCCATGTCCTGTTCTGGACTGAGGCAATCATGCCCGTTGAGTCTGTGGTCGTCGTCGACCTCAAATTGATGCGCTCCATTGGACGTTTCTTCTGCTGGGATCCAAAACCGGAAAAGCTCCTGCATCTGACCTTCGGTTCGAAAGCGACCCTGTTGAATGAAACACGCTACCCCGCGACTTTCAAAGAGTAACGATTACACCGGGCAGGCCTAGTTTTGCAGTCTGCTTGAATGGCAACAGTTGCGTGCAAGAAATAGCTGAACTCAACGCTCAGTGACGTCACAACAATTACAAATTAACGTTTAACGAGGGCCTGATCATGGGTCAAACATCTGCACCAACCGGAGCATTGCGTAAGAATGCTTTGGGTATGTGGAACATTGTCTTTTTCGTATTGGCAACGAACGGACCGCTTACCGGTTTGATCGGAGTAGTTCCCACTGCCATCCTTATGGGTAACGGCGTCGGGCTGCCAGGGGTATTTCTGCTTGTAGGAGCAGTTTACTTGCTCTTCGCAGTAGGATTCGTGGCCATGGGGCGCCATGTTCGTAATGCCGGCGCATTTTACGCTTACGTGGCTACTGGCCTTGGGCGCCCGATGGGAGCGGCTTCAGCCTTCTTGGCAATCGTCGCTTATGCAGGTATGCAAATCGCTTGTTATGGCCTGATCGGCTATTTCACATCGGAGGCATTCCATCGCCTAGGGCTGGATGTAGAGTGGTGGGTAGCTAGCATCGGTTACGCAATTCTGGTCCAAGTCTTTGGTACACGTAACGTTGAGTTCAACGGCCGTTTTCTGGCCCTGCTGATGCTGGCTGAGTTGGTTGTCATTGTCGTGTTTGACATTGCAGTCATTGGGCACGGCGGAGGCCCCGAAGGCTTCAGCGTCGCTTCCTTCGATCCCACCAACGTCTTCGCCACCGGCTTGGGGGCAGCGCTTGTATTCGTAGGTGGCGCGTTCATGGGCTTTGAAACCACAGCTATCTACGCTGAAGAAGCGCGTGATCCTGCTCGTACTCTCCCGCGGGCTACATTTACAGCTCTGCTCCTGATTATGCTGTTCTATGCCGCTTCGTCTTGGCTGCTTGTAGTAGCGATTGGCCCATCCAACGCTATCAGCGCAATCACACAGGACCCAGGTGGTATCTGGTTCCAGCTGTCGACCAAACTGGTGGGTGTGGCGCTTTCGGATGCCATCAACATCCTACTGATCACCAGCCTTTTTGCGGTGCTGCTGAGCTTCCACAACTCCCTTTCGCGGTACCTGTTCTCGATGGGGCGCGAGCGGATTCTTCCTAGTGTATTGGCCATCACTCATCAGAAGCACCATACCCCGTACGTTGCAAGCACCATCCAGACTCTAATTTGCCTAACACTCCTGGTTATCTTCGGCACCGCAGGCGCCGATCCAATTACTCAGGTTCTGCCTCTGGGTAGCGCTCCAGCGACAATTGGTATCCTTGTGGTTCAGTGCCTGGCTTCAATTGCCGTCATCCGTTACTTCCGGAAGAACCCTGTAGGGGCCAATGCTTGGCAAGGGTTGATCGCACCTTCTCTGAGCGCTCTGGCATTGGCATTCGGCGTTGTACTGATCATCAACAACATGTCATTGCTCACCGGGGGTGAATCGGTGTTTAACACCCTGATACCTGTCGGCATGCTTGGGGTCGCGGTTGCAGGCATGTGCCTGGCTGGTTGGCACAAATGGCGCAACCCACAGATCTACGCAAACCTCGGACGAGTGCTGAACGAGGTCTAAAAGCTTTTCTGGTTGTCTTCTGAGGGTGCTCACCTTTGGTACCTCGGTTTGGCCGGCATTCTCACCAGATGCCGGCTTTTTTTGCTGTCTGTATGCATCGGTCCGGGTTGCTAAGCGGTCGTACCTCACTCGCAACGCAGTGCGCCGCTGTTCTTACCGCTCAATCAGGCATGAGGCACTTAGCCGTAATTCAGGCTGCCAAAGCGGTAGTGAGTGGGTACGGCGTGAACCGGCTAACTTTTAGCGGCGTGGATGAAAAGGCAGGCGTGAGCAAAGGTGGGTGGCTCTATCATTTGAAATCCAAGGATGCCTCGGTAAATGGGATGCATGGACCATGCGATGGACACCTTCGAAGCGTACATCGAGCAGCACCAAGCCGATGACCTTGGCGCGGGAGATTGGAGTCGAGGTTACGTTCGGGGCACCTTCATTTCCGCTGGCACGGTTAAGCAGAAATCGGCTTCGGCCTCAGCTTTATTGTGAGCATCAGCCACAGCCCCGCTTTGCTGGAACACTACTGAGATCTTCAATCAAAGTGGTCCGAATCCAGGGTGGATTTGGGGCGCGACGATATGATGTGGTCTTTAGTGATCCAGATGGCTACTGACGGCGTCTGGCTTGATGAGGCGCTAGGTCTGACACCGCCCAGTTCTGACCAGCGTGAAGCGTTTGTTCAGAAGTTACTGGACATGACTAGCGTTCTGGATCGCTCAGGCGCTAGTTGATATCAGCCTAGGGAAAGCAGGGCAGGGAGCCCTGCTTGGCGGTTTTAGTTAGGCGCGCCGCTCGGGTTCTTGCATCTGAACTCCCTAGGTGAGATTCCGAACCGTGTTTTAAATGCGCGGGAGAAATGGCTGACATCGTTAAATCCCCAGGCAAAAGCGACCGCGGAAACCTTCTGAATGTCAGAACCTGATTCGAATTCACTGGCGCACTTGTCCAGTCTGCGGTCCAGGATGTAGCGACCGATCGACAGGCCTCGTTGAGCGAAGATGCGGTGCAATGTCCTTTTCGATGTGCCCAGCTCACTGGCAATCATCTCGGGCGACAGCTCGAAGTTCATCAGCCGGCTGTCGATGCAACGCTGTGCCTTCTCGAAATACGCCTTCTGAACCTTTTCGTTGTAGGACGATCCCTGATTTTCAGAGCATTTCAACGTTGGCAGTATCAGGCCGAGCAAGCTATCCATTACAAGCTCTGTGTCTTCGTCCGCTTCCGCAGCGTTGAAAAACTGGTTGGCAATGAAGCCGGCCACGGAACCGATCCGAGTTTGGGCGCTGATCTTCTGATTGAGGATCTGGTGCGCGTTTTGGATTTTGGCTTCCACCTTGTGACGAGGAATCAAAAGGGAGATTTGCTCTGACATGCCGGAAAAGTAGAAATCGCTAGGAAGCGAGCTGTCGAGGAGAACCAGGTCGCCTGCGTTCAGTGTGCTTTGCTTCCCGCAATGATCCATCACCGCGTCGCCCGAAATCTGGTGAACGATGTAGAAGAAATCCTGGCCATCCCGTTTGATGTCTTTCACATCACGGTGGATGTGAGGGCAGTTAGTACCAATCTTGGCTCCTGCGTACCCTGGGGTGGCGATGTAAGCAGGGAGAATAGCTCCCTCGAAGGTCTCAATCCCTTGTGTCAGCGGTGGTTCCGGATGAAACGCCCCACATTGCTCTGCTAGAGTCGACTCCCACAGCTGGTAACCATGGGATCCAAGGAGACGGTCGTTGAGAGTCGTGTGATTGTTCATGGCGCACCTATTTTTGTGATCAGATGTCTGCGAAGACCATCCGTTGACATGCAAATTTTAGACCGCGCAATGCATCTTCGCACAACTAGCTGATTACGCTGGAAATTCAGCTCTAGGCTGGGGGCCATCCGGGTGATCCCGATCCATCTTGTGATGCTGGGCTCCAAGCGACGCTCCATCGTGGGTGTTTTGGTAACATGTTAATGATGTGGGGCGTCTGTTATCAAGCCCATCTGTCAGTGGTGTTCGAAAAGCGGCCCCCCAACGCCTTTGAAATGACCGACTTCCCTGACAGCTTGCGCGATTGTGGCGCCTACCGTGTAGTAACCACAGGGATGAAAACTCAATACTGTGTGCACAGCACCTGCCGTGCTGCTTGTGGTCTTAGCTTCGATGCAGTAATGATCGCCGACGACCATACCTGTTCAGGCACGCCAGTGATGAAAGCTGAGGACATCGTAGTTCGTCACAATGCAACGCTTGATGGGCCGTTCTGCCATGAGGATTGGTGCTTCTAGCAGGTCTAAAGAGTGCGGGAATGCGGGTGAATTGCCGCAAACGCTGGCACCGTAACTAGGGGCAAGCACGTGTGGATACCCGCGACGGGGCGATTTTCTCAATGCGAGATTGGCTGAAACGCTTTGCCTGAGCCTACAAGTAGCTTTCGACTGAAGCTGCCCGCTGACCAAAAGTTGTGATGCTCTGGCTGCACAGGCTCCAGCTCTTAGCCCCGATCTTGTCGTCACTCACTTTACATCGCTGTCAGCGATACCTCCTAGCGATGGAAGAGAGTGGATGTATGACTCACCTGTGGTTATCGTCTGGACTCAGTAGCCTGTGGGTAACGTGATTATTGATGGGTGAATCCCGTACCTTGATGGTTCTGCCGCCCTGATCCTCAGGCGCTTGCCTTTCAGCCATTGCACACGCTCCATCGGCGAAATTTATCGAAAAAGTGTGTGCTGTGTTGAGCTTCAGATCCCTGTGGATTTGCGCAGGTAAGCATCTGGGTATCTGAGGCGTGACCTCATGATGAGAGCCGAAGCCGACTACAAAGCTTGGCAAGAGGATGATCGTCATCTGGGGGGGGGCTTGCAGTACCAGGTTACGGCGCAAGCGTTTGTTGTGTTAGTCCTCTGTTATAAGCATAAAAATACTAGGAGATCGTGACATGTATCCACTTCCAGAAGGTTACACATATCCGCGTAATCAATGGTGGATCGCTGCGGTTAGCGATGAGGTGAATCGAGACATTTTTGAGCGAAAAATTCTCGGGGAGAATATTGTCTTTTACCGTACCGAGGCAGGTCAGCCAGTGGCCATGCAAGCCAACTGCCCACACCGTCACTACCCTCTCGCTAAATCGAAGTTGGTCGGTGATTCCATTCAGTGCGGCTATCATGGATTTACATACGGCAGCGATGGCGGTTGTAAATTAATTCCGTCCCAAGAAAAAATTCCAGCTAAATGCCGGACTCGAGTTTATCCTACGGCTGAGCGTTGGAAGTGGGTTTGGATTTGGATGGGGGATCCGGCTCTGGCGGACGAGTCTCAAATCCCTGCGCCATACTGTATTGATCAGCCTGGTTGGCGGGCAACCCAAGCCAAAACTATGGCTGTAAAATCCCGCTATTCATTGGCCCTTGATAACCTTTTTGATCTCAGTCATCTTGGTTTCATTCACTCCTCGTATGTGGGCGAGTTGAACGAAGTTGTGCGAACGCCCGTTGAAATGACGGAGGTCAATGGCATTGTCCGTATGGTGCGCCATGTTAAAGATGCGCCCTATACTCCATACGAAGAATTTCTTTTCGGCCCTGGCGAAGGTCTCGTGGATAGCGACGTTTACTCTGACTATTACGGGCCATGTCTTGTAATTACGGGTGGCCCGTTCAATCGGGCAAAAAGTCAATATGCCGACCACGAAACACCCCAGCATTATGGCGAGATCGCCTGGCTCCACGGTATCACCCCAGAAACTGAAAATACCGCTTTCTATTTCGGCGGCCTCGCTCATAACTTTAGAACAGATGACGAGGAATTCATCAATGTCAACGTTATCATGTATGACGGCTTGAGGCAGCAAGACGAGGATGCTCTAGAACTGGTAGAAGCTGGCCTCCAATTTATTGACCGACCTGATGACGAAGTTTCTGTTGCTCAAGACGTCGGTGGAGTGAGGATTCGCAGGCTTTTGACAGAGCAGATTAAGAACGAGATCTCTTGAGTTAGCAGTAATCAGGTTTGCTCTTGATGAAGTTTGGTTGCGGCGAGGCATGTATTGTGCCTCGCCTTTTTTTGTTCTCAATCATCGTGCGTTTGGCCTTGGCTAGCTTTTTTGTAGTTAGACCAACTTCAGGGCGGTTTGGCTGTCTCAGTGCTTTATCAATTTAAATTCGGTGGAGATTTCATTAGTTTGAGGCGAAGTAAGCAGCGTGTTCGGAATGGGCGGGGAGAAATTGTGATAGGGGATGGAGATGGGAAGTGGACAAAAAAGGGGCGGCCATTTTGAGTGGCCGCCCCATCTTGGAGGTGCTTAGGCTGCGCTTACAACTTTATGTGGATCAATTACAAATTTCTTCGGAACACCTGCGTCGAACTCGCCATACCCCTTAGGGGCGTCATCCAAGCTGATGACCTGGACGCCTACTACTTCAGCGATGTTGATGCGATCCCACATAATCGCCTGCATCAGCGCACGGTTGTATTTCATAACTGGGGTCTGACCAGTATGGAAGCTGTGCGACTTCGCCCAACCCAAACCGAAGCGGATGCTCAGGGCACCAATTTTGGCTGCAGCGTCCACAGCACCTGGGTCTTCAGTCACATATAGGCCAGGAATACCAATATTGCCGGCCACGCGAGTCACTTGCATCAGCGAGTTGAGCACAGTGGCCGGAGCTTCATGCTTGGCGCCTTCATGGCCGTGGCCTCGGGCTTCGAAGCCCACTGCGTCAACAGCGCAGTCGACTTCCGGTTCACCCAGCAGAGCGGCAATTTGCTCGTGCAGTGGGGTATCCAGCGAGAGGTCTGCAATCTCGAAGCCTTGAGCCTTGGCGTGAGCCAGGCGGGCTGGGTTCAGGTCGCCAACGATGACGCACGAGGCACCCAACAGGCGAGCCGAAGCAGCCGCGGCCAGGCCGACCGGGCCAGCGCCGGCAATATAGACAGTGCTGCCTGGGCCTACACCAGCGGTAACGGCACCGTGGTAGCCGGTCGGCAGAATGTCTGACAGGCAAGTCAGGTCACGGATTTTCTCCATGGCCTTATCGCGGTTCGGCAGTTTCAGCAGGTTGAAGTCGGCATACGGCACCATAACGTATTCAGCCTGGCCGCCAGTCCAGTCGCCCATGTCGACGTAGCCGTACGCGCCGCCAGCCCGAGCAGGATTGACGGTAAGGCAAACGCCGGTGTGCTGCTCTTTGCAAGAGCGGCAGCGACCGCAGGCAACGTTGAATGGCACCGAGACGAGATCGCCGATCTGCAGGTGTTCCACGTCACGGCCTTTTTCGATGACTTCGCCGGTGATTTCGTGACCAAGAACCAAGCCGACTTGGGCAGTGGTACGACCCCGAACCATGTGCTGATCTGAGCCGCAAATGTTGGTAGTTACCACCTTGAGGATTACAGCGTGCTCAATTTTTTTGCCCCTAGGATCCTGCATCTTGGGGTAGCCGATCTTTTGAACCTCGACCTTACCGGCTCCGAGATAAACAACGCCACGATTGTCGGACATTTCTGCTTCCTCTTTCTTGTGGTTGTCTGCGAATATCCGCAGGGTTTTTGTAATCAGCCTGTGTTTCTCATTCCCGCCGCTACACCAGCAAACGTCACAAGAAGTGCTTGCTCCACTTCAGGATGATGCTCGCCAGATGAACGTGAACGTCGTAGGAGCTCTGCTTGCAGAAGATGGAGTGGATCGATGTAGGGATTACGTAGATCCATCGCGTGCTGGAGCTCGGCACTTCGCTCAAGCAGCTGAGACTGGTGCTTAAGCTCCAGGAGAGCTTCGATGCATTCAAGGAGCTGAGACCTAAGATCTCGCCCAAGGGAACCAAAATTCCCGGTGACCAAGTTCTGCTCGTAGAACCTTGAAATGCTGATGTCGGCTTTGCTGAGCACCATTTCCAGCATGTCTATCCGTGTTCTAAAGAAAGGCCACTTCTTCGACATCTCTTTGAGTTCAGATGTTTTTCCAGAGGCCAAGGCAGTAGATATGGCGCTGCCAAAGCCCAGGCAGGCGGGAAGGAGCAGGCGGTTTTGCGTCCAAGCAAACATCCAAGGAATCGCGCGTAGGCTTTCGATCCCACCACCGCCATGGCGCTTAGGAGGCCGACTGCCCAAAGGAAGACGACCCAATTCTTTCTCAGGCGTTGCTTGTCGGAAGTACTCAACGAAAGATTCGTCCTTAACCACCGCTCGGTACGCTTCGACTGAGATTCTAGAGAGCTCGTCCATAGTGCTACGCCACTCTGAGAGAGGGGCGGGGGGAGGCAGTAGGGTCGCCTCAAGGACGGCATTTAGATACAGGCGCAAACTCTGAACCGCGAGGTTCGGGCGGCCAAACTTGAACCTGATCATCTCGCCTTGTTCGGTTACCCGAAGCATGCCGCCAACCGATCCAGGCGGTTGTGAAAGGATTGCTTGATGTGCCGGAGCTCCACCTCGACCAATCGTGCCACCACGGCCATGGAACAGACGAAGCTTTACCCCTTTGTCTCGGCAGACTTTGACCAGACGATCTTGGGCTTGGTATTGAGCCCAGGAAGCTGCCAGGGTGCCAGCATCTTTGGCTGAGTCGGAGTAGCCGATCATTACTTCCTGCACACCACCTATCGATCTTTTATAGGCGCCATTGCTCAGTAACTCCTTGATGCAGAGATGAGCGGTTTCGAGATCAGAAAGTGTTTCGAAGAGCGGAGCGATTGGGATTGCCTGTTTCACACCCGCCAGCTGCATTAACCAGCGCACGCTCAGTACGTCGGAAACGGAACGTGCCATTGAGGTCACATAGGTGCCGACCATGCCAGCGGGTTGCGTGGCAATAACCCGGCAGCAAGCCAAGACTTCTGCTGTCTCTGGGGTAGGTGTCATGTCCTCAGGAATGCTGGCGGTTTCAGCAGCAAGTGCAGAGGCAAGAAATTCCTGACGTTCTGTCTCCGACCACGATTTGAAATCACCTAGGCCCATGTGATTGACGAGTTCGGATACCGCTTGAGCGTGTCGAGTGCTCTCCTGACGGATGTCCAAACGTATCAGATTAGGGCCGAAAACCTGTACTCTGCGGATGGTATCTAGCAGCTCTCCCTGAGCCACCCGGGGCATCCCACAGTCCAGTAGTGACTGATAGCAAAGCTGCAACGGCTCAAGAATATCTTCAGTGGAATGCACAACACCTGCATCAGAACAGGTGAGGCCGCTGAGCCTAGCCTCGCTCCAGTTTCGGGTCGCTTTAAGACGGGTTCTGAGCTGTCTGAGCAGTACTCTGTAGGGCTCGCTGGAGGTGGAAGTCACAGCTAAAACCTCATCAGTCGCTCTTCCCATGGAAAGCTGCGCGATGAGTTTTTCCACATCCCGGAGATACAGATCAGAGGCCATCCAGCGCCCGAGTAGCAGTACATGCTCGGTAACTTCGGCAGTTACGTTGGGATTGCCATCCCTGTCTCCTCCCATCCAAGAGGAGAAACGAATAGATGGTGGTAGAGGAGGGTGTCCCTGCCCTAACACTGCCGACACATCTCTATCTATAGAACGTAGAAACTTGGGAACCGCTTCCCACAGGGAGGCTTCGATCAGGGCAAACCCCCATTTCGCCTCATCTACAGGTGTTGGGCGAGCTGCACGGATTTCGTCTGTGTGCCAGATTTGATCAATGAGGTTGGCGAGCCGCTCATTGACGTCTGCCTGCACCTGTCGATCAGCAGTCGCGAGATCGAGCCTATCGAGTTCAGCAGCGACGGCGTCATATTTCTGAATGAGAGTCCGACGCATGATTTCAGTCGGGTGAGCCGTCAGAACCAGGTCAATTTTCAACTCACGGAGCTGACTGTAAAGATGGCTGCTCCCCCATCCCTTCTGCATGAAACCTGACAACAGCTCTTTCAATGAGTGCTCTGAAGCATGGCTAGGTTCATCGTTTGTGTAACGACGCACCTGCTCATGTTGCTCTGCAATGTTGGCGAGATTTAAAAACTGATGGAAAGCGCGAGCAACGGGTAGGAGCTCATCGCTCTCAAGTCCTTCCAGGTTTTTCAGCAACGCATCCTGCGCTTGGTCGACGCCCAAGCGCGCTCGCTTGGCGTCCTGTCTGATGGATTCGATCTTAACTAAGAGTTCATCACCAAAGGACTCTCGAATGGTTTGACCGAGGAGCGACCCCAGCATGCCGACATTAGCTCTAAGCCTAGGATTAACTAGCATAGAACTCTGTGTCTGCTGTGAGCTATCGCTAGCCATGCAGATCGAATCGGTCATCGTTCCGGCCCACGCAGCGTTTTTGGCGCTCCCAGAGAGGTGGCCTGGAACGAAGCTAAGCGCCATTCGCCATCTGCCTCTTTTACCCACACTTGGGTAACATGGGCTTGGATCTCCAAAACAGTACCATCCCCCTCCCTAATCTCGGCGGTATTAGTCTGGGTTCCAGTCATAACCACTGCATCTCCATATTGACGGAGGAGGAGTTCACCCCGGGCGACGTTCAGTAGCCGAAGTTTGGATTGTACATATTGAAGATAACTTTCGTAGTTGTCTGAGTTGCCACGTGTGTGAACATGCAGCAGATCTTTCGAAAGCACCTCAGCAAGCTGCTCAAAATTCTCTGCAGCAAGTGAGTTGCAACGTAGGCGCTCGCGACGACGAACTGCATTGAGGACTTCGGTCTGATTGTTCATATGAAAGCCATTTAATCGAGTAAAAAAAATGAGCATGAGGGGGCACCACCGGAAAAACAGTAGTTAATCCGGTTACGCTAGTGCGGCGGCTGTTACTTCGAGGCTTTCTCAGCCTCGATTTTTCCCTGCAGTACCCGGCGAGCCCGGATTGCGGCGGAGTCACCTGGCAGCAGCACTGGGCGGAGCGACATCAGATCGTGCGTCCCCATCATTTCTTGGCATGCCTCTATAATCATCTCGTCTTCAAGAACAAACACATCAGTGATGCCCTTTTGCATTTCAGCCGAGAACTCATCATTTCCTACATGCCGGTTGCGCGCTTGAGCCCAAAAATAGTGGGTGCTGTTCTCAGTCTCAGGGGTTAGCAGGTGAGCAATCGGGATCGCTGGAGTGTCGCGATCGTCGGGCTCACCGCAGCGGGTCATCCCTACATCCAAGAAGAGATTGGACGGGGGCGTCCAGCGCATGTGCGATCGCATATCACCGATCTCCACCTGATCAGCGCCCCATAGCGCGCGGAACAGAGGGCTAACCGGAATATTCAGAACGGTGTTGTTATGATAAACGACGTCACCCTCATGCTTCATTTCGGTGAGTACCTGAAAACCTCCCGGTGGTGGGCCATCGAAGGACAGGAAGGGGTGCAAGAACGGAACGTGGCTCAAGTCCAGCAGGTTGTCAGACACCAGCTCGTAGTTGGCCTTGATCTGAAGCTTTCCACGTACCTGAGTCCAGCCTTGACGCTCAGTTACCTCATGGATATCCATGATGGTCTCGGGGTCTGCCTTCTCAGGTTCACCCATCCAGATCCAGATGGCATTGTGGCGCTCAACGATGGGATAGCTCTTAACCTGGGCAGCTTTTGGAATCGAGCCATCGCCGTGCGGATTATGAGAGCACTTACCATCGTCACCGAATCGCAGACCGTGGTAAGGACACTGTACGCAATCGCCTACCTTAGTGCCCAAGTGCAATGGAGCAAACCGATGGGGACAACGGTTACCAATGGCAACGGCAGCACCATTTTGCTTTCGATAGAGCAGTACTGGCTCATTCAAAATGGTGATAGGAGAAAGATTTTCAGTCAGGTCGGCAGACCAACCCGCGCAATACCAAGCGTTGTACAGAAAACTCATGGTGGCCCCTCATCGGCGTTTTTTTTAGATGGGCTGAGAAGTTATCTCGATCATCTTTTTGGTAAGACCGTGGTAGTCTGCAGTGGTATTGCGCTCCATTTCCCATTTGCCAATCTGGAGCGAGGATTCGACAACGAATTTGCACCGTTCAAATCGGCGCTCCATAAAGGCGTGGAGAGCACCGTCTACATCTCTCTCAGCGAGCTCTTCAGCGAGGACTACGCCATCCTCGATTGCCATACCCGCTCCTTGTCCGAGATGCGGGGTCGTTGCATGTGCTGAGTCACCGATGAGCACTACACGCCCGTCGAACCAAGGTTGATCCATAAAGATGCTTTCAAATGGCTTATAGATAACTTGCGATGGATCAGTAAGATATTCATCACGTGCTTTCGCGACCGGGCCTTCGAACTCAGCCAGTCGCTCACGGAATAGTAGGTGCAACTGATCTTTCGCCATCCATGGATTTCCCGGCTCTTCGGTCGTTTGCAGCAGATACATCAAGTTATCCTTGAGGGGGCAGAAACCAGCTTGCCCGCCATTTTTGCCGCGGTACATGGTGAGGCAATCTATCTCTGGGAAACGAGGCAAGTTGAAACGCCACCCACCTTGTCCACTGAATGAAGGACGAAGGTCTTCTCCGAACACCAATGATCGAACTTTCGAGTAGATTCCGTCTGCGCCTATAAGCAGATCATAGGATGACTGCTGTCCATCACTTAACTGAACCGTTACCTGATCGGCGGGTTGATCGATGCGGTCTACAGTCAAACCTAATTGGATAGTGACGCCAACTCGGGTTGCTTCGCCGAGCAAAATGTTATGAAGATCAATGCGCGGAAGCGCTACGTTAACAGGGAACTCTTCACCGGCGAGTCGTGCACCGGGAATCACAATCGCTTGCTTGCCGGCGCTATCACAAAGCTTGACGGAGTCGAAAGAAAAACCTTGAGCGAGGCATTGATCAGCGATGCCTAATTCAGCCATCGCACGGACAACGTTGCCCTGCTGTACGATCCCCACGCCATACACATTCCATTCTGGCTGAAGCTCGACAAGGTCAACCTCAATGCCTTTCCTGCGCAGTGCAATAGCAGCAGAGAGTCCACCGATACCGCCACCTACGATAAGTACTTTTTTAGCTTTTTTGTTATTCATTCTCTGTACCTTTTAAAGAGGTTTGATCAGATCTAAGGCCGTTGCAAAAAATCGTTCCAAAGGTAAGCGACATCCCACAGCTTCGATTGTGGAGACTCAAGCAATGTGCTGGAAAAACCCCGAACCTGGTCTCGTGAGAACTCATCAGTGATGTATTCAACTGGCGATTTCCCATCCACTCTGGCCAGCAGCAGTGCAGGTAGGAGATTGGCAGCCCGTGCCTCCAATGTCTCGCTGTAATCTTGCTCAAAATATGACTTGATGAAACTCTCAAAGCACGCGAGGTACTCGACCCTAGCGGCAGGCTTCACCAAACACTTCAGAAGCAGATGATTGAGAAAAAAAGCGACATCAAAGGCAGGGTCACCATACCAAGCACATTCGGCGTCCAGGATCACGGGGCCTTTTACGCCGACAAGAATATTCTTGGGGCTGACGTCCCCGTGTACGAGCGCTTGATGAGTGTTGGCGGTAACCTGGACGAGTTTGTGCAGATGTATCGCCAGGTGCGGGTGGCGCCGAGCAGTCGCGACTAGATAGGGCTCAAGTCGGAGCGCATGGAAGTTGGCATCGGTCGCGAACCCTCTTGCAACTACGTCGTTGCCCTGACTGGCCTTGTGCAGCTGCGCTAGCGTCTTACCGATTGCGGCAGCTACGCCCTGGTCGACTTGACCAGCCATCAGCTGATTTTTCCATACCGGATATTGTTCAGGCGGCAGGTATTCCATCGCAAAAAGCCCAGCATCCAGATCTTGTGCGAGCGGAGCTGGCACTGCGTCCGGTACGACAGACGCTGCAAATTTCATCCATTCCCATTCGTAAGCATTGCGTGAAACCGGGGCTTCCCAATCTGCTTCAACCTTCAATTTAGGCAGCGCGCGTTTGATGCATAGCTTCCTGTCGGGCAGCTCAGCCATCCAAATGTCGGATGACACGCCCCCTACCAAAGAAGTCCACTGAACTGGTGCACCTGGTTGCGCAAGCCCGCTGCGGATGAGGAACGCATGCATGTCTCGCACACTCCCTGCTGCCGAGGCGA
The DNA here is from genome assembly GCF_056098905.1 of Pseudomonas sp. TSO6. Taxonomy (NCBI): domain Bacteria; kingdom Pseudomonadati; phylum Pseudomonadota; class Gammaproteobacteria; order Pseudomonadales; family Pseudomonadaceae; genus Pseudomonas; species Pseudomonas sp. TSO6. The sequence goes on from NZ_JBLZWV010000026.1 coordinate 167,431, forward strand.
TTTGTGAAACCTCGGAAGTGCTCATGGCTGGATCCTGATAGCGGAAAGGCCGGCAAACTCAGCTTGGCTTTGTTCTTCGATACGGAGCAGTTGGTTGTATTTGGAAAGGCGGTCAGAGCAACGAACAGAGCCGATTTTGATCTGACCAGCAGCGGTACCGACCGCCAGATCCGCAATGAATGCATCCTCGGTTTCGCCGGAACGCGCAGAGATAACAGGCGAATAGCCGCTACGGCGAGCAGCGTCAATCACTGCGAGGGTACCGCTAAGCGTGCCGTTTTGATTCACTTTCACGAGAACGCCATTACCGATGTTTTCGCTGATACCACGCTGGACACGGCGGAGGTTGGTAGTAAAAAGGTCGTCGCCGATGAGTCGGATCTTGCCTCCCAAACGTTGGGTCAGGCGCTGCCAGCCAGCCCAATCCTCTTCGTCGAGTCCATCCTCAATAGAAGCGATCGGGAAGTCCTGCACCCAGCCATCAAGCAGCTCAATGATCTCGTCGCTCTGGTAGTCACGGCCTTCTCGCGCGAAACGATAAGAACCTTGTGGCCCTTTCAACGAGCTGGCAGCCACATCGATTGCAATCAACATGTCTCGGCCCGGTTCCAGGCCAGCTTCGACGGTAGCATCAACCATCAGTTGCAGTGCTTCTCGGCCAGTCTTGAACCCTGGGGACAGGCCGCCTTCGTCTGCGAGCAACGTGGTCAGGCCGCGTTTGTCCATCAGGCGAGTGGCGGCGCTACGGATTCTGGAGATTTGATGGATGGCTTCTTCGCTGGACTGAGCACTGGCAGGAATTGCCAGAAAGTCCTGGACGTCCATTCCGCGTCCGGCATGCAAACCGCCGCTCAGAATATTTACCATCGGCATGGGCATGCTGATTTTGGAAGACCCAGCGAGCTGTGCGATGTATTGATAGAGCGGGATCTTCTGGGTCTCGGCGGCGGCACGACATACAGCCAGCGACGCACCAAGGATTGCATTGGCGCCGAGGTTCTTCAGCTGCTTACTGCCATCAAGCTCGACCAGAAGGGCATCAATTTCCTGCTGTTTAGTGGGATCCAACCCAATCAGGGCTTCCTGAATACGACCGTTCACATTGGCGACAGCTTGTTTTACCCCACGACCTTCGTAATAACTGCTGTCCCCATCGCGAAGCTCATGTGCCTCGGCTGCACCCGTGGAGGCGCCGGACGGTACCGCTGCACGGCCCAAGGAGCCGTCGTCGAGTGTGACGTCGACTTCAACGGTAGGGCGGCCTCGGGAGTCGAGAATTTGGCGGGCTTGAACGGATTTGATCTGACGTGTAGGCATGGGACAAGTCGCTCTATTTTATGATTTAGTTTTAAGGGCGTTGCGAAGATTCTGAGGGGCCTCTCCGCGTAACACGCGAACCACCTCCTCACTTGCGCGACGGCGCAGCTCAAGGAGCGAGGCATCTGAGGAAAATGCGACGTGTGGTGTGAGAATCACCCCAGGATGCTTCAACAGGGCGTCTGGGACTTTTGGCTCGTCTTCAAGAACGTCGAGACCCGCACCATCGAGCTGGCCTGACTCCAGAGCAGCGACCAAGGCATTGTTATCTACGATGCCGCCTCGGCTGACATTGATCAGGAACGCGCCCTTCTTGGTCAGCGAAAGCCGCTCACTGTTGATCAAGTGATGGGTGGCCGGTACCAGAGGGGCGTGAACGATAATGACGTCGGCGGCGCTCAAGAGCGCCTCCAGGGAAACGAACTCCACGCCTTCTTCGCTCTGAGGTGGCATGGGATCGTGCGCGATCAGCTTGGAGCCGATTGCCATGAGTTTTTGCGCAGTACGACGGCCAATGCGACCGTAGCCGATAATGCCGCAGGTCAGATTGCCCAGTCGACGAAGCTTGGCTCCTCCTGGATTCCACTCACCGGACTTCACGTCGCGATCATAGCTGACCAGGCCACGCGTCCAGGCTAAAGCCAGGCCGACTGCGTGATCAGAAACCTCTTCAACGCAATAGTCAGGAACGTTGGTCACCATGACGTTGAGGCGAGTTGCCTCATCGACTGCGATGTTATCCAGACCTACGCCCAAGCGAGCGACGTGCTTCAGATTGGTCGATGAATTGATGGCTTTTGCCGAAACCGGCGCCCAGCAGGTGAGAATGGCAGCGGGTTGATGCTGTTTGACCAGCGCTTCAATTGCATCTGCAGGAGAGGGGGTTGCCGGGCCACTGACCAACTTGAAGCCGGCGCCTTCGATGATCTCCCGCTCAACGTTGTCATCAGGCCAGGCATAGTCAGTGAGCAGGACAGTCGTGGGTGCATTCATCTTGGTTTTTTCCTAATTATGATTGCGGCTAAGCACTTGCGTGCGTTGAGTGCCTAAGCCTTCGATGCTGGCCTCAATATGGTCGCCATCTCGTAGAAAGCGCTCGTGGTGCACACCGAATCCTGCAGGCGAGCCCGTGCAGATGACGTCGCCGGGTTGCAGGCATGTGTGATGGGAGATGTAAGAGATCTGCTGCGCGATGCTAAAAATCATGTCGGAGCTGACGCCTTCCTGCATGACCTGGCCATTGAGGCGCAGGGACAAACGCCAGTCGCGAGCGTCTGGTACGCAAGCAGCAGGGAGTAAGAACGGCCCTAATGGCAGGAAGCCTCGGCTTGCCTTCGATTGCAGCCAGTCAGTACCAAAACCTGGGGGATCGGCTCGGAATACTCGATCTCGATTCGTGATGTCGTTTGCAATCGTGAAACCGGCCACATGGTCAAGCGCCTCAGCTTCAGAGATCTGATAGCAGCCCCTCCCAATGACGACAGCAAGTTCCACCTCCCAATCAACCAGATTGGCGTCCGCGTCCAACTCCAGCGCATGATTTGGGCCGATGACGCAAGTTGGAGACTTGGTGCAAACGTAGGGTGATCCGGCCTTGCGTTGCGAAATGAACGACAAGGTGCGGCCTTTCACCGTGTCTAGATCTGTCGTCTCGGCACCCACGGAGCGTTTCGCAGCATCGATGGCCGCTTCGATCAGCTGCTCACTGTAATTGCCAATGGTGCAGAACACCTGGCCAGGAGCCACTGGAGCATGCAGATCAAGACGATCCAGAATGATCGATTCGGACTGCCAGAGATCATCAATGTGATTGATCAACTCTAGAAGCGTTGCTTGGTTGGTTTTCCAGCTAGTCAACAACCCAGTCATGCTATCGGCGCCGCTTAACGTAAGCGCGAGTCGTTGGGCTAAGGGAACCAGAGAGTTGACCGCCAATGCACGTTCACCGAGCACGATTACGGGGAACGGAGAGCATCCAGCAAGTGAGGCATTGGCGAGCTTAAGCTGATTCGAGTGATGCAACTTCGTAACCTCCCTCACCAGCTACCCTGAGCTGAGGAGACCGCCTCAACAGCTCAAACTTCAGTTACCGGGTCAGCTGGTGACATGTGCTAATCGGACTTCTGATTGTTCTTCTTCTCAGGGGTGTAGCCAGGGGCGTACTCATACTCCCAAGGGGCGGCGTCCAGCATGAAGGGGGCCATATTGGTGATGAAGCTGAAGAAGCCGAACATCGGGTTCCACACACGCGGTACCCAGCTGTCGTCAACGTGGTCGGAATCAGCACCATATTCGGCCTGGCCACCGGTAGGGCAGGGCAGGTACATGAACAGCGAGGAAGCAATACGGTGGCGACCCAGGCCCCACGCCGATTTCGGCCAGCCTTTGCGCTGCATGTGGTTGGCACCCACCATGACCTCATCCACGTCATCAACGCCGTAGTTGACGTGGTCGAAGCGGATCTGCCCGTCCATGCCCCACACGTCCGGTCCTTTGAACGGAAGGTTTGCGTTGAGGAAATAGATGTTGTGGTGGTCATGTGCGCCCGATGCACGACCAAAGATGCCAAAGCCTTTCTGAACATCTGAGAGCTTGAAGTGCAGGCGATCGCGGTAGAACGCCCAACCTTTTTCAACATCAGGGGTTTGGAAGACCACGTGTTGAATGGTTTTCGGACGCGCTTTCACCAGCCACTTTCGATGTTGGTTGATGCGGTTGATGTTTCCTGGAGAGTTCGAAGGGCTAGGAGCAGAAACCACAGGTAGCTTGGTGAACACGCGCAGACCAATCGCCAAACCGTCGTCGCTGAAGAAATGAGCGCTACCGTCAGCATCGATACGTACCTCACGATCCGTACGCAGGCCATTGACGAGGCGGTCGAAGTTGTTCTGGGTGTCGACCCCCCAGATCACCTCTTGCACCCCGGTGCCCACAACGGAACTCTTCGGAATGACCGGGTCGTTGATGGCGCGGATGATGACGCTGGAGCCCTCGTCGAGGCGGAACAGCGCGTGGTCAGGACTTTGCTCAACAAGCGGCAGGCCAAAGTCGACAAAGTAACGCGTGCACAATTCGACGTCATCTACACCGTAAAGCAGTGACTCGATACCATTGATCATTTTATTTAGCACCTTCTTGTTGGCATTGGTTGCGCTGAGTGCCCAAGCCAGTGATTGATGACTCCATTACGTCGCCATGACGAAGGAAGCGGTTGTAGTGCGCCCCGTTACCAGCCGGAGAGCCGGTGCAGATAATGTCCCCGGGGTAGAGCTGTACCAAGCTGGAGAGATATTCGATTTGACGAGCGACGTCGAAGATCATGTCCGAAGTGTTTTCGTCCTGCTTAACCTCGCTGTTCAATTTCAAGGTCAGACGAAGATCCTGTGGGTTCGGGATAAAGTCAGCGGGAACCAGGTATGGGCCAACGGGCAAGTAAGTTGGGCTGCTTTTGCCCGCAATCCAATCGGTGCCCATTGCTTTCATGTCATCGCGACGCCAGATCTGATCGCGGTTGGTCAGGTCATTTGCAATCGTGTAACCGGCCACATAGTTCAAGGCGTCTTCACGAGATACATGTCGTGCAGGCTTTCCGATGATTACAGCCAGCTCCAGTTCCCAATCCGCTTTTTGTGTGTGGGGAGAAATCAGGACTGGGTCGTAAGGGCCAGTGATACAGCCAGCAGGTTTGCTGAACATGTAGGGCGCACCGGTCTCCTTGCGTTCCGTCATCAAGTCCTGAGCGTATGTACGCAACTGCTCAGGCGTCATGCCAGCAGTTTCTGAGGATTCGTCAGGGCCTGCCGCAACCAGCAGATCAACTACGTGTTTGAAATAGTTTGCACCGGTGCAGAAGACCTGCCGTGGGCGTTCTACAGGCGTGTGCACCTGCAAATTAGCGAGCGGGGTGAAACGTGCACGTACACCTTGTACGCCCCGTTGATTTTCTTTCAATGCCCGGCTGGCAGCCTCCAATGATTTGAATGCATTTGGCCAAACTTGGAGAAGCTCGAAAAGATCATTTGTTACTGGAAGCGACAAACCAAGCTCGTCGCACAAAGGCCGTAGTGCGGCTACCGCAATGACTTGGTCATCAATAACCATACCTACGAAGCTCGGCCCGCCTGCAACCGAAAAGGTGCCGAGAGAAAACTTGGCACCAAAATCAACGAGGTGGCTCATTGGGACATTCCTATATCTGGAGCAGCTGAGCAGAAGGCTCGCTGACTTGTTATAGGGTTGAGACTACTTTTCGACGCGCGAATCTGTAAAATGGATATTACGGATGCACCCTATCGCTATCATGGATACCTGGAGGCTGTATGCGCTTCAAAGGCTTAGATCTGAATCTGTTGGTCGCACTGGATGCACTACTGACGCAAAAGAACATCAGTCACGCAGCTGAGTCGCTTCATTTGAGTCAATCGGGGATGAGTGGCGCTCTAGCGCGTTTGCGCGAGTATTTCCAGGATGAGCTGCTTGTTCTGATGGGGCGTAATCTAGTTCTGACCCCTCTCGCTGAGGCGCTCGTGAACCCCGTCCGTGAAGTCCTGCTCAGGATCGATGCCACCATCGTGGTGAGACCCGAATTTGATCCCCTGACAGACGAGGGTACCTACCGGTTGTTGGTCTCAGAGCTGACGATGCTGCTACTGATGCCTCCGCTTGTACGCCGTCTCGCAGTGGAGGCACCTAACGTTCGGCTAGAGCTGCTTGCTCAATTCGATAGGCCCGGGGAGATGCTCGAACGTGGAGAAGCTGATTTTTTGCTCATCCCGAGCCAGTTCGCCTCAGAAGACCATCCGAGCGTGGTGCTTTACGAAGAGAGATACGATTGTGTAGTGTCGGCGGATAATGAGAAATTCGGTGACTCCATCAGCTTCGAGGACTACCTGGCCGCCGGCCACGTTGCGGTACAGTACGGCACGAGTCGTATACCGGCGTTCGACGGATGGTTTTTGAAGCATTTTGGCGTGGCTCGTCGTACAGAGGTGATAACGTCAAACCTCCTTTTCCCGCCTGTGCTCGTTGTAGGTACCAACCGGGTCGCGACGATTCATCGACGTCTCGCCCATATGGCCTCTTCTTACCTGCCCGTACGTATCTTGCCTCCACCCGTTGAGATCCCTGTGCTGCAGCAAGTTGTGCAGTGGCACAAGCACAGATCGGCTGAGCCTGGGCTGCTATGGCTGCGAGGGGTGCTCGAAGAAGAGGCTAAGAAAATATGAACGGCTGAGCCGTAGTGTCTGCCCGATGTCACCGCCACGTAAGCTGAAGCGCCAGCCGCGTGGCCTCTTCTCAGCTGCATGGAGGCGACCAATCCCGTGGCCTAGCTAAAACCGCCTCCCTCCGCCTGCGATACTAGGATACCGAGCTAGCGCTTTCACGGATACCTCCAATCCAGATAAACGTCTTGTAAGGTGGGGGTGGATATCCCTAACTTGTTCACACCGACCAGTCTTAATCGATTGAATATCGAAACCGCCTGACCTCGTTAGGATCGCAAAAAGGTTGGAACCATGAACAAGTATAATAATATTTGCCTGTGCGTTCGTCTGTCTGTTAGTTCACCATATATCCCATTGCTATTTTTCATTGGGATGCCTCTCATCGCCCGCGATTTACCCTCACCCAGGTTGGTTGCTATTCGAGGCGGCTGACTTCCTCGAGTGTTTAGCCTGCGCACTCAACGCGTAGTAATAATTCAGCGGCACTCCGGCGAAGGGTTGCTTTAGTGCATTCGTTCGCGAACAAATTGCGCCATAAAAAAAATAAGAGGTCGAGATGTCTGTGAATACGATTGTTCCGCCCAACCTACGGATTAGTAGCTTCGCAATATCTCTTTCAATCGCAGCATTCGCGCACCACGCAGGTGCTGTTGAGTTCAATATCGAAAATTCTGACCTGAGCGTTCGCTGGGACAATACGGTCAAATACAGCGCAGGGTGGCGTTTGAAAGACCGAAGCAGGGCTTTGACCGAGGGGAGCACTGCGCTGAACCAGGATGATGGTGATCGAAATTTTGGTAAAGGATTGATATCAAACCGTCTCGACTTGTTGAGCGAATTTGATATGAGCTACCAAGACTTTGGTCTGCGAGTGAGCGGTGCTGGCTGGTATGACACCGTTTACCAGGAAAACAACGATAATAACGCCCCGGATCGTGTCAACGCTTACTCGGTCAAGCCTAATCATTTCACCGACGACACTCGGCGCCTTCACGGTGGTGATGTTGAACTGCTGGATGCCTTCGCCTATTGGAGCGGTGATCTCGGTGAGCACCCGACAACAGTGCGCGCAGGTCAATTCGCGCAGCTCTGGGGTGAAAGTCTATTTTTTGGTGTCAACGGTATCGCTGGCGGCATGGCACCAATTGATGTGGTAAAAGCGGTCTCTGTTCCGAACTCTCAGTTCAAAGAGCTGGTTCGCCCTATCCAACAACTGGGCGGTCAGTTTCAGCTGACTCCTGATGTTTTGGTTGCCGCTTATTACCAGTTCGAATGGGAAGAAACTCGCTTGCCAGGTGTAGGTAGTTATTTTTCCTCCTCTGACACGCTAGGTGAAGGTAACGAACGTCTTATTGTCGGCGAGCCATTTCCTGCTTTCTTAGGTGGGCGTCCTGATCGACCCGCGGCCTTTTATCATGGCAAAGATAAAAAAGCTAAGGATTCCGGGCAGGGCGGTGTACAAGTTCGATGGAGTACTGGTGATATTGACTGGGGGCTCTACGCAATTCAGTTTCATGAGAAACAAGCGCAATTGCTAGTAAGACCGAGCGCCACACCTGATTTTGCGTCGGGAAAGATTGGTGAATATTATTGGGTCTATCCAGAAGACGTCAGAGCTTTCGGCGCAAGCTTCTCCACGACGATCGATACGTTCAACTTGGCGGGCGAAATCTCAACGCGCTGGAATCAACCGCTGGCATCAACGAATGCCGCAGCGCTCGCGCCTGATGAAAGCATCAATAATAGTAACGACCCAAACTACGCTGTTGGTAAAACGTTGCACGCTCAAGTGTCTTGGCTTGGATCGCTCGGCCCATCCTTCATTTCCCAAGAGGCTTCTTTCGTTGGGGAAGTAGCTTGGAACCGCGTCATGAGTGTTACAAAAAATCCTGGTGCGCGAGATCCCAACTCTGATCGCGACGCCATGGCTCTGCGCATGGTGTATGAACCTATGTACCGCCAAATCCTGCCCGGTTGGGACGTTGGTATTCCGTTGGGTGTCAGCTACGCCAACGGCAATTCATCGGCTCTAGGGGTTGGGTTTGGCCAGGATCACGGCGGAGATATCAACATTGGCGTGAACGCAACATATCTCTCTGTCTGGAAACTGGGGCTGACTTACACCCATTACTATGGGCCGGAAAATACAACCCTAGATGAGAATAGCCACTTCACCTATGAACAGTCGTTGAAAGATCGAGACTTCATATCGATAAGCCTGAGCCGAACCTTCTAAAGTTGGAGGAATTGAGATGTCGTATAAAAATAAGATTAACGGACTACTGTTTGCAATCTCGGTAGTAGCGATCGCTGCGCCGAACGCCTATGCGGCGGTTTCTCCAGAAAAAGCTGTAGAGCTCAAGTCCACACTGACTCCTTTGGGGGCCGAAAAAGCTGGAAATGCTGATGGGAGCATCCCCTCTTGGGAGGGTGGCTATACCACCCCAGATCCAAGCTACAAATCGGGGGGCAAGCGCCGCGATCTGTTTCCTGATGATAAGGTGATGTTCACCATCACCGCGCAGAATCTGGAAAAATACGCTGATAAACTTTCAGATGGCACGAAAGAGATGCTCAAAAAGTATCCTGACACGTTCCGTCTTGATGTGTATAAAACCCGGCGCACTGCTTCTGCTCCGCAGTGGCTATACGACAATACATTTAAAAATGCCACCACCGCTGCGATCGTAAAAGGGACAACTGGTCCCATTCCTTCTAACACAGTCGCCGGCATACCTTTTCCGATCCCTTCAACGGGCGTCGAGGTGATGTGGAACCACTTACTCCGCTGGCGTGGGGTGTCTGTGGAAATGGATGTATTTCAGTACCTGACTACCGCAGATGGTAAGCATGTACTGACTACTCACGGTAACGCCTCCCAGGAAATGCCTTACTACTTTAAAGAACGGTCGGCGGATTACGATGGAAATTATCAAAACTTTTTGATGGAAAGCGTCGGGCCACCACTTAGAGCTGGTGAAAAAGTTCTTGGGAATGAGTTTTTTGATACCAAAAATACGATGGGGTACGCATACCTTACTGGTCAGCGTCGCGTACGTAAGCTTCCTAATGCATGTTGCGATACGCCAACACCGGCAACCGCTGGCGTTATGACGTATGACGAGCTGGATGTATTCACAGGTCGCCTAGATCGCTTCGATTGGAGGCTGATCGGAAAAAAAGAAATGTACGTCCCCTACAACAGCAACAAGATCAACACTCCTGACAATCCGGAAGATGTCCTCAAGGCGCGTCATTTGGATCCGGGGGCGGTACGTTGGGAGCTCCACCGAGTGTGGGTCGTTGAAGCGACCCTTGCTAATGGACAGCGACATCAGATGTCTAAAAGTCGCTATTATCTTGATGAAGACACCTGGACTGCAGTTCTTGGCGATCGTTGGGACTCCGGGAATCGTCTTGCCAAAACAATCTGGACTCTTCCTGTTGTAATGCCAGATTTGCCAGGCTCCATCGCCCAGACTTCTGGATTCTATGATTTGAATTCCGGCGCCTGGTTCGTACAAACATTATTCAACGGTGGTAAAGCTCAGTACAAGAGTGTTGACCGCTTCCGCAACACTCAGTTCACCCAAGGCATATTGACTGGTAAAGGCGTTCGCTAATTCGGTTAGCCGCTGCCCTTAATAACCGAGGGCAGCGATGGCTCAGGTGACCTCGAGGTCTGTTATGAAAGTGCGTATTTGTGGATTGGTTAGTTGTATCTTGCTTTCGAATTACACGTTGGTTGCGTCTGCCTCCTCTGCTCGGGCTGAAGTGCCAGTTCAATCAACACAGCTCTCCAATCGAGCCGTCTTTACAGACGTAGCGGCTGCCGGCAATCGTCTGGTCGCAGTAGGCGAGAGGGGCATCGTGCTTATCTCTGATGACGGCGCTAAGTCCTGGCGACAAGTATCCATCCCTGTTACGAGTGGATTGACGGCAGTTCGTTTTCTTGACGCCAAAGAAGGCTGGGCGATCGGTCATGCTGGCGTCGTGCTTCATACAACTGACGGTGGCGATAACTGGCAGTTGCAGCTGGATGGCACTCAAGCTGCTCAGATTGAGCTCGCCTCGGCGAAGCAGTCCGTTGACGTAGCTAATGCTCAAAACCTAGAAGAAGCTCAGCATCGTCTTGAGACGGCACAACGGCTAGTTGATGACGGCCCCGATAAGCCATTTTTGGCGATGGAGTTCTCAGATCACCAGAACGGCCTCGTTGTGGGCGCCTTTGGTCTGGCGATGCGCACACGAGATGGCGGCAAGACTTGGAGTTCAGCTATGGGGGATATTGAGAACCCCAACGGTATGCACTTGTATGCTGTTACTCACAGCGGTGACCAGTGGTACCTTGGTGGTGAACAGGGCTATTTTGCCCGCTCTGACAATGCTGGCTCCAGTTTTACATCTCATGAGACCCCTTACGCTGGTACCTATTTCGCACTCGCGTCGTTGCCAGGTGGCAAGGTTTTCATTGCAGGTCTCAAAGGTAACGCTTTTGTTTCCACGGACTCGGGTGAGACTTTTGCCGCCCTTACAAATCATGTTCCTGCAACTATTAACCGGTCGCTAATTCTGGGAGATGGTCGCGTGCTTATGGCGTCGCAAGCTGGCCAAGTCTTCATCACCGATTCGAATAAATCGCTTGAGCCATATGGTGCATCTTTATACGCGCCGCTGTCCGGTCTTGCCCAGACCGTAGACGGAAAAATTGTGACTGCCGGTTTTTCCGGTCTTAAATCGCTACCAAAAATACAATAAATGATCGGGGTGATGTGATGCTGATGTCCAGGTCTACCAGTCCTCAAGGCGAAGATAGTCTCGAAAGCTTTGATCCCCGCTCAGGTTCGTACATCGAGCGCATCCTTTTCAATAATCGAATTTGGGTTCTTGTTTTTTGTGCTTTGGTAACCGTAGCGCTTTCGCTGCAGATTCCTCGTCTCGAATTAAATGCCAGCTTCGAGAAGATGATTCCAACGCAACATTCCTACATTTCGAATTATCTGAAGAATCAGAGTGAACTCACTGGGCTGGGCAACTCGTTGCGGATTGCTGTGGTAAACAATAAGGGCGATATCTACGACGCGGAGTACCTCAAGGTTTTACAGGCGATCAATGACAAGATCTATCTGCTACCTGGCGTGGATCGTGCCTTTATGAAGTCGCTCTGGACACCAGCAACTCGGTGGGTAGCGGTGACTGAAGATGGTCTCGATGGCGGGCCTGTGATCCCTGACGGATATGATGGTGGCCAGGGCAGCCTTGATGAGCTGAGACGAAACGTTCTCATGTCTAATGAGATTGGGCAGTTGATCGCAGCCAATCAGAAGTCCAGTGTGCTATTCGTCCCATTACTTTCGAAACTTCCGGATGGCAGCCCATTGAACTACTCGGTATTGTCCGGGCAGTTAGAGGACATCCGTCAGCAGTATCAGAATGACCAGGTATCTATTCATATCACTGGTTTCGCGAAGAAAATTGGTGATTTGATTGAGGGCCTTTATCAAATTCTGACCTTCTTCACGGCTGCAATTGTGATTACCACGGCGGTGCTTTATTGGTATACCCGCTGCTGGCGGAGCACCATGTTGGTTGTATGCTGTTCGTTGATTGCCGTCGTATGGCAACTCGGTCTCTTGCCTATCCTCGGTTACGAACTGGATCCTTACTCCGTGCTCGTACCGTTCCTGGTGTTTGCAATCGGGATGAGTCATGGCGCCCAGAAGATGAACGGCATCATGCAAGATATCGGACGAGGCATGCACCGCCATGTCGCCGCGCGCTTCACATTCCGGCGCCTTTTCATGGCTGGCCTGATTGCCTTGCTCTGTGATGTTGTGGGCTTTGCCGTGCTGATGGTCATCAAGATCCAAGTGATCCAAGATTTGGCTGTAGTCGCTAGCTTGGGTGTGGCCGTACTTATCCTGACAAACTTAATTCTTCTGCCAGTGCTGCTCTCCTATGTGGGTGTCAGCGAGACCGCTGCCGCACGCAGCCTGCGTAGCGAGCAGGAAGACGAAGCAGCCATCAGCAAGCCGACACTGTGGCGGGGTTTGACTCTCTTCACTAAGAGGCAGTGGGCAATCGGATGCGTAATGGTCAGTATTGCGCTCGGTATTTTTGGCTTCATGACCAGTCTGAAGCTGCAGATTGGAGATCTTGATTCCGGTGCACCGGAGCTGCGAGTCGACTCGCGTTACAACGTCGATGACGCGTTTTTAACCCAGAACTATGGAGCCAGCAGTGACGTATTTGCCGTCATGGTTAGAACCGCTCCTGGAGCGTGCTCACGTTATGAGACCCTCGAAAAGGTGGATCGGCTGGATTGGCAGCTACGTCAGCTCCCAGGTGTTGAAAGCACCAATTCCTTAGCTCTGTTGAACCGCAGGATGCTTGTAGGCTTGTCGGAAGGCAGTCCTCGCTGGTATGAGCTGCAAAATAACCAGTCGATGCTCAATATGGTGACCGCCGGGGCACCCCGTGGTCTGTACAACGACGACTGCAGCCTGCTTACCGTCTATGCGTATTTGACCGACCATAAGGCTGGCACGCTTTCTAGCATTGTTACCCACGTTGAAGAGTTTGCTCGTAAAGAAAACACCGCTGATGTCCAGTTCTTACTGGCAGCGGGCAACGCGGGTATCGAAGCAGCAACCAACATGGTGGTCTCTAAAGCAAATCGAGAAATGCTGTTCTGGGTATATGGCGTCGTTAGTTTGCTGTGCCTTGTAACATTCCGGTCTTGGAGAGCGACCGTCTGTGCGGTAATCCCATTGGCACTGACTTCCATTTTGTGCGAAGCCCTGATGGTCTGGCTTGGAATGGGGGTTAAGGTTGCGACGCTACCTGTTATCGCATTGGGTGTCGGCATTGGTGTCGACTATGCACTGTATGTGATGAGCATCATGATCGCGCAATTACGCAAAGGTGCGAACCTTACCACAGCGTACTACGCCGCCCTGATTTCAACGGGCCGGGTTGTCATGCTTACTGGCATTACACTGGCCATTGGAGTTGGTACCTGGATGTTGTCGCCGATCAAGTTCCAGGCAGACATGGGCCTGCTGCTTGCATTTATGTTTGTTTGGAACATGGTCGGTGCGTTGGTGCTGTTGCCAGCGCTGGCCTACTTTTTCCTTCGGCCTTCAACCTCTGTTACAGAAACAGAAGAAACCCCAATCGAAGATATCCAAAGCGCTAAAGCCGTAAGCGCCTTAAAACCTAATCAAAGTTCAGTGCTTCTTGAGGCGGCTGTTAAGTAGCTACCTGTAATAACCCAAATGCCCCTCATGAGGGCATAGATAACCTGAACGTGTACGCATTTTTAGGCAGGTGTGAAATGATCGACGTTACTGTGGTACGCAAGCGGGAAGAAGCCAAAGACATCTGCAGCTTCGAATTGGCTCGTGAAGACGGTGAGCTCCTTCCCGCTTTTAGTGCTGGCTCCCATATTGATGTTCACCTCCCTGGTGGCCATGTTCGCCAGTACTCGCTGTTCAACCATCCCGAGGAGCGCCATCGGTACATGATTGGCGTGCTGCTCGATCCTGCTTCTCGCGGGGGTTCCAAGGCCATGCACGAGGACGTGCACGAAGGAACCAAGTTGAAAATTAGCGAGCCGCGCAACCTGTTCGCGCTTGAGCACGGAGCTTCGCGCTCTATCCTCTTCGCCGGAGGTATCGGCATCACACCGATCCTGTGCATGGCTGAACGCTTGGCACAGAGCGGCGCAGACTTCGAAATGCATTACTGCTCTCGCGCTGAGGAACGCACTGCTTTTGTCAACCGGATCAAGGAGTCCTTGTTCGCTGAAAAAGTGCATTTCCACTTCGATGACGGTGATACCACTCAGAAGCTGGATATACGGAAGGTAATTGCTGACGCAGGTAGCAGTCGGCACCTCTATGTGTGTGGGCCTGGCGGCTTCATGGAATTTGTACTTTCAAGCGCACGTCAAGCCGGCTGGACAGATGCTCAACTGCATCGTGAGTATTTCGCAGCAGCGCCTACCTCGAAAGCCGATGACGGCTCATTCGAGGTCAAGATCGCTAGCACTGGTGAGACAGTCATAGTTCCCGCTGAGAAAAGCGTCGCGGAAGTTCTAGCGGATGTCGGAATTGAAATTCCTCTTTCTTGCGAACAGGGCATTTGCGGAACTTGCCTGACTCGCGTGTTGGAAGGTGAGCCTGATCATCGCGACATGTTCCTGACTCAAGCCGAACATGCTCGCAACGATCAGTTCACGCCATGCTGCTCTCGAGCAAAGAGCAAAGTCCTTGTGCTAGACATCTGACGATGTCTCGTGGCCGATGACCGATTCGCGACCATGATTATTTATAGGGGAAGAGAATGAGTAATAATGCCCTGGAGTTGTATCACGCTGGAGCCTCAACCTGCAGCCAACGTGTACGTTTCGTATTGGCAGAGAAGGGTATTGGTTATGAAAGCCGGCCTATTCGCCTTGACCTGGGTGAGCACCTCCGTCCGGATTACCTTGGAGTTAACCCAAATGGGCTCGTTCCCGCTATCGTCCACAATGGACGGGCCATAAACGACTCAAGCGTCATCAATGAATACCTGAATGAGGTATTCCCGGCTAATTCGCTCATCCCAGAGGATCCTTACCAGCGCTCCCAGATGAGAGCATGGGTTCAGTACCTGGACGAGGTTATGACTCCCTCCATTCGTTACCCATCTTTCCAGAAGTTTTTCGGTTGGCATATTCGCGGTTTGAGCGACGAGCAGCGTCAGGAATATGCCGACCGTCTTCCACTTCGTAAGCATTTCGCTCTGGAGATTGAGGGTAAAGACGGTTTTCCTGACAAAGCCTTGAACGCGGCTATTGATCGGATCCGCTCAAGCCTCAAGCGTATGGAGGCCGCTCTATCCAGCAACCTCTGGCTTGTTGGGGACAAGTTGACCCTTGCCGATATCGCAGCGATGCCAAGCGTCGTACGACTTGAAGACCTTGGTCGAACAGATTTGTACGCCGACCTGCCGCACGTTCAGGCCTGGTACAAGCGCTTGCAGGAGAAACCGGCCTTCGAGGCGGCGTATCCACCAGGCAGCCGTCTGGGCGATTTCGCAAACTGAGCCGAAAGAGCGTGCTTTCGAAAATCAGCACAACGCTAATGTGCTGGTAACTTCAAACTACATTTGGTGTGATGATCATGCGTGAGCCACTTAATCAATCCTCTCTCGACCAATTGTTCTTGAGTGCGCGCTCCCACAGCGCGTGGAAAGATACTGATGTATCGGAGTATTTGATCAAGGAGTTGTACAACCTCCTACGGCAAGGCCCGACAAGCAACAATTGCTGTCCAGCTCGTTTCGTCTTTGTGCGTTCCGCCGAGGCAAAAGACAAACTGTTGCCGGCCTTAAAAGGCCATAATGGGGCGAAAATGCTTCAGGCACCTGTGACCGTGATTGTGGCTTGGGATAGCAGCTTCTATGAGCATCTTCCTAAGTTGTTTCCGATTTATGATGCAGCCGCTCAATATCGTGATAGCCCTGATGCTACCTATGTTGCGGCGCTTCGAAATGGAAGCTTGCAAGGTGCATATCTCATGATGGCAGCTAGGGCGCTGGGGTTGGATTGTGGCCCAATGTCTGGCTTTGATAACAAAGCAGTTGATGAGGCGTTTTTCCCTGATGGCCGGTGGCGCAGTAACTTCCTGTGCTGCGTGGGTTACGGTGATGATTCCAAGCTCTATCCCGCAGGGCCTAGATTGTCATTTGAAGAAGCTTGTCGAATTATCTGAAGCAGGTTTTTCTGTATTCATACTGATTTTCTCTAGTGAGTTTCTGGAGACAAAATAATGAAACTAGCCACTATTGCTGACGGTAGTAAAGATGGTCGCTTGCTTCTGGTTTCTCGCGACCTGACTCGTGCCGTCGACGCTAGCGATATTGCTAGCACACTCCAGTCGGCAGTCGACTCTTGGAGTGTTGTAGAAAAAGACCTTCAGGCGCGTTATGAGGCGCTTAATGGCGGATCCCTCGGTGCGGCACATCCCTTTGATCCGATGCGAGTGATGGCTCCTCTGCCAAGAGCTTGGCAGTGGCTTGATGGGTCATGCTTTTTGAACCATGGATCGCTCATGCAGAGAGCATTCAACTCGGCACCTATTGAAGGACTGGACGTCACCCCCTTGATGTACCAGGGCGCTGGCGACGATTTTCTGGCTGCTAGACAAGACATTCCATTGCCCAGTGAGGCGCACGGGATCGATTTTGAAGGCGAGTTTGCTGTCATCGTCGACGAGGTACCTATGGGTTGCACCGCAGCCCAGGCGCAGTCCCATATCAAGTTGATTGTGCAGTTGAATGATATGAGCCTTCGGGCTCTAGCCCTTCGAGAGCTGAAGACAGGCTTTGGGTTCCTTCAAGCCAAATCCGCGACCAGCTTTGCTCCGGTAGCGGTTACCCCTGATGAGCTCGGTGATGCATGGCGCGGAGGCAGAGTGCATCTGCCTTTGAACATTGAGTGGAATGGCGACTGGTTTGGTCACCCTAATGGCGGCGACATGCACTTCAGCTTCCAAGAGCTTGTCGCCCACGCTGCTCTCACCAGGCGCTTGAGTGCCGGCACTGTGATCGGTTCTGGCACGGTGTCCAATGCCGATGGTAGCGTTGGATCTGCCTGCATTACCGAGCGTCGCGCGATCGAAATTATCAAGCATGGTGCGCCAGTTACTGGGTTTATGCGATTCGGTGACCGTATCCGCATGGAAGCTCGGGATCTGCAGGGACAACCGCTCTTTGGCGCGATCGACCAACAAGTGATCGAGGCCGCTGCTCCATGCGCGTGATCATCACCGGTGCCGGTGGCTTTATCGGGCGGCTGCTCGTAGAGCAGCTCCAGCGCGCTGGAACTCTGCGCGGCTCACCAATTCAGAAATTGATCTTGCTCGATTTTAAGCTTCACGGCTTTGCGGCTGATTCGCGTCTTCGACTTCATGAGGGCGACATCACGGATGCAACCCTGTTGCGGCGCACTCTGGCCGATGGAGCAGATGTAGTTTTCCATTTGGCCGGGTTGCTTGAGAGCGCTGCTGAGAAGCAATACGCGCAGGGTAGAAAAATCAATTTGATGGCGAGCCTTGAGCTGCTCGACCAACTGCGGAACCGGGAAAAGCCACCGATCGTGGTTTTTGCCAGTAGCGTTTCAGTGTATGGCCCCGATTTGCCGGCGCGCGTGGATGAGCACGTTGCGCTGAAGCCCCATACGTCGTACGGAGCTCACAAGCTGATGATTGAAACTCATCTCATCGATCTTACTCGACGTAACGAGCTTGATGGGCGGTCGCTTCGATTTCCGGAGCTAGTTGCTCGCCCTGGAGCTTCGAATGATTTCGCTGGTTCCTGTGTAAGTAACCTCATCCGAGCAGTCACCGAGTCTAGCCGTTATGTGTGCCCGCTGTCGCCCTCCGCAAAGGCTTGGTGCATGTCGGCTAGGCGGTGTGTTGAGAATCTCGTCCATGCGGCGGAGCTAGTGACCTCCGAGGCCCTACGTTGCTGGCAGCTACCGGTACTTCAAGTGACGGTGGGTGAGGTATTCGAGGCGCTTATCGAGGAGTTCGGTGAGGCAAGGAGAAGCTTGATTTCGTTCGAGGTGGGGGCTGAACCAGAAGGTTCTCCAATTAGAAGCTCATTACTTCGTGCGCCAACCGCTAAGGCGTTGGGTTTTATGCATGATGGGACTGTGCAACTCCTTATTCGAAACGCACTCAACCTCCCATCACGACCTCGGCGAACGCGCGCCAATCATTCTTGAGGACTGGGTATGAAAACGCTCATCGCTTTCAACGAACAGTCCACGTCAACGGGCGGCATGCTCGACTCGATGGTTTTTTTGCCAACCGCGTTTGCTCACTCAAAAGTATTTACTGCCAAGAGCTGTTAGTAAGGGAGTCCCGTGATGAACCAAAAAAAACGCCGCTTCGTCGATCTGTCGGTCAGCCTGCAGAACAATCCTTACACCGATCCACCGGCATTGCTGCCGAAAATTGATTATGTGGATCACCAACAAGGGTGGCCCGAAATGGCTGCCACCTTCCCTGGCCTCAAGAAGGAGGATATGCCGGGAGGTGAGGCCTGGGCTGGCGAATTTATGCAGCTCACCACCCACAGCGGCACGCACATGGATGCGCCATGGCACTACGCTTCCACGACTGACGGCGGCAAACGAGCGTTTGGTATCGATGAGCTTCCACTTGAATGGTGTCTCCAACCTGGCGTTAAGCTGGACTTTCGGAACTTCCCCGATGGGCATGTGATCACTGCTGCCGAGGTAGAGGCGGAACTAAAGCGCATCAACTACGATTTGAAGCCCTTTGATATCGTCGTGATCAACACGCGTGCAGGAAGTGTATTCGGCCAACCCGAGTACATGGATGCCGGTGTTGGCATGGGCAGGGAAGCAACAATGTACCTGCTGGAACGCGGTGTTAAGGTGGTCGGCACCGACGCATGGAGCTGGGACGCACCATTCAAGTACACGCGTGAACGTTTCGAGGAAACAGGTGATCCTTCGATCATCTGGGAGGGGCACAAGGCGGGTAGGGATATTGGCTACGGCCAAATGGAAAAGCTGGCAAATCTGGATAATCTCCCCCCGTATGGCTTTATGATTTCATGCTTTCCCTACAAGATCGAAAAAGCCTCTGCAGGATTCGTCAGGGCGGTCGCCATTTTTGAAGACTGAGGGTTTTCTACGCTCAAAGCGTCGTCTTGAAAATTTTAGGCGCGCCCTGAAAAGTGCGTCTATTTTTCGACTGTAACGTGAGCTGCACAGCGGTTTCAGTCTGGCGAATGCTCTTTTAGCTAAATCCATATAGCGCTTCCACCGGACGTGCTTTGCTCAAATGATATTAGCGGAGTGTTTGGATGCTCCCACTGGATTCTTAACGGGCATCTCCAAGTCCGCTGCATGGAGTGATTATGAAAATACTGTATCAGTTGCGAAGTGCCCTAGCGCTCGGTTTTTTTGTCACAGCCGTGCAGGCAGCAGAAGATCTGGAAGCCAAGCATCTTCTACAGAAGGCCGTCGGGTATTACGAGGTGCAAGGTGACGCATCCTTCGCTGCATTCAGCCGGCAAGGCGAATTCATTGACGGCGATCACTACGTTTTCGTTGTCGATACGAAAGGTACGATGCTAGCCAGTGGAGGCTCGTCCGCCGTATTGATTGGTCGTGACGTTACTAACGCTCTTGAGCCCGAGCTAAGAGGACGTTTCCAAGAGGCGCTTGAGACCCCAGACAGTGAGGTGCATTCTGCTGAGTATCGCTGGATGAACTCTCGAAATGCCCGCGTCGAGGTTAGAAGAGTTTACTTCCAGCGCGTAGGCGACCGTATTCTGGCGGTTGGTTCAAACCTTCCTAGAGCTTCACCGCAGCAGGCCGAGCAACTTCTCGATAAAGCAGTTAAGTCAGTATCCGAGGATCCGAAGGGAAGCCTGGCAGCGATCAATTCATTGTCCCCAAGCTTTCGTGAAGACGATTTGTATATTTTTGTAATTGATATGACTACGGGGCGCTATCTCGCCCACGGGTATAACCTCCGCCTTTTAGGTGTTGATTTCAAGACGATCAAAGATCCTGACGGAAAGCCTGTAGGTATACCCATTCTCGCCATGATGAAAGATAAGGACAAAGGGGGGTATGAATACCGATGGAAGAATCCTGTTACTGGCCAAGTAGAACAGAAATTCGCTTTGCTGCGTAAGACCGGGAATATGCTGGTAGCTGTCGGTTACTACAAGAAAACTGAATAGTTATGAAGGCCGATTGTTGAACGTTTCAGTGGTGGGCTGATTAGATTCGCTCAGAGAGTTATCTGAGCGTGTCGAGTAAAATAGTGGTTAAGATTATAAGCTATCTTCCTTGGTCGAGTTTTTCGATGAGGAGATCTTTCGATCTGTGTAAGCCTCTGGTTTGTGTATAAATATAGTGGTTGTTGTCACGCAAAGATCTAAGGGTGCGTCTAAATTCCTTGGCAATGCACTGGGTGCGGGTGTGCCAATGGTATTGGAGGGTTTAGTGAGGGGCGAGAATTCATTTTATATTGTTTTCGGATAGCTGAAATCCAGGGAGGGGGATTATGAGTTTCCCCTCCTTGACTAAGGCTTTCTCTAGCTGTCAAGCGTTGAAATTAACTTATTTTCTCGTAGGGAAGTCCAACGTAATTTTCTGCAATGCATTGTTTGCCAACTTCGCTGCTGAGGAAATAGTCTATCTCGGTGTCGCGGATCCGTTGCGAGAATGCATCTTGATCGGGGAAATTGTGCAGCATACTAGTCATCCACCAAGAGAAGCGCTCGGCTTTCCAAACCCTACGCAAACAAATTGGTGAATATTGGGCGATGAGATCCGTTCGGCCTTGCCCATACACCTCTACGAGAATGTCGAAGAGTGTACTTACGTCACTGGCCGCTAGGTTTAGGCCTTTCGCACCCGTCGGTGGAACGATATGCGCAGCATCACCTACCAAAAATAGTCGACCATACTGCATGGGCTCAGCAACGAAGCTTCGCAGGGGGGCGATGCTCTTTTCAATCGACGGCCCCGTAATTAGCGAGTCTGCTAAGTCTTGTGGTAAGCGGGCTTTCAGTTCTGTCCAAAAGCGTTCATCGCTCCAATCTTCTACCTTTTCCGTTGCTTCCACTTGAATGTAGTAACGAGTGCGAGTGGGAGAGCGCATACTGCACAGCGCAAAGCCTCTCTCGTGGGCAGCGTACACGAGTTCTTCGTTGACTGGTGGCGTATCTGCCAGCACCCCAAGCCATCCGAACGGATACACACGCTCAAAGATGTTGAGGATGTCGGATGGTACCGACTGTCGAGAGACACCGTGGAAACCGTCACAGCCTGCTATATAATCGCAATCAAGGCGGAGCGACAAGCCATCTTTCTCGAATGTGATCCAAGGTGAATCGGTCTCAAGTCCATTTGGACGCACATTGCTAACTTCGTAAAAGCTGGGAAGGTTTTTCTC
Organism: Pseudomonas sp. TSO6; assembly: GCF_056098905.1. Classification (NCBI taxonomy): domain Bacteria; kingdom Pseudomonadati; phylum Pseudomonadota; class Gammaproteobacteria; order Pseudomonadales; family Pseudomonadaceae; genus Pseudomonas; species Pseudomonas sp. TSO6. Next base: position 188,966 of record NZ_JBLZWV010000026.1, read on the forward strand.
TGCCCGCGCTTGCATAAGGTCGCGGGTTACTTCTGTCTGGCCATAGACCATCACACTCTGACCTCCAGTAAGCGTCTTCAGGTCGATATGTACACGCTTTCCACCAGATATCAGCTCGACGCCGTCGTGAACCAGCCCTTCCGCATCCAGTCGGTCGTTGACCCCAGCTTTCCTCAGGAGGTCGACCAAGCCTTGCTCGAGGATGCCGGCGCGTATGCGACCTAGAACATAGTCGGGGCTTTGACGCTCCAGAATGACATTATCGATGCCTGCCTTGTGCAGCAGCTGCCCAAGCAGAAGCCCTGATGGACCAGCACCTATAATCGCGACTTGGGTTTTCATTATAATTATTCCTGCGTTTTTATGATTGGTATGCAGGTATTTTTGTGCGGAAGATTGCTTTAATATAGGCACTTTTCGGTGGTATATAGGGATTTTTTGGAAAAGTGTGCGTTTATCGAGCGGAGTAATACGGCATGGTGGCGAATGACGTACCTGTGTATACCCTCTACGGGGATGATTTAGCTTGGCCAACGCCAGACCTCCTGCACTGTGAGAGCATTCCAAAACGCAGCAGACTTCATCGTTGGGAAATCACACCACACCGACATGTCGATCTAGCCCAGATGCTGTACATCCATCAGGGCCAAGCTCAGATTGAGATCGAGGGGCAGGTGCGTCTAGTAACCGAGTCCACGCTTCAGTTCATACCTCCTCTGTGCATCCATGGTTTTCGATTCTCTGAGAACGTTGATGGATACATAATTACAATGGCCGCTCCTATGGTGGCTAGGCTGGGTGCTATCACGGGTTTGGGCTCAAGCGTGTTTGAGTATCCTGGCGACTGGCCGGTCGGAGATGACGCAAACCATCTCTATACACAACTTTCTGCACTTAGTGACGAATACCACGGTTCCAGCCCGGGGCGAGACGTGATGCTCCAATCTTTGATCCAGATCGTTTTGGTCTGGATTGGCCGTAGGTTCCTTTTACAGCGCCATAGCAGCATATCCTCCAAACCAGGACGGGAGCTTATGCGCCGTTTCTATAGATTGCTCGACTCGGAATTCAAGATGCAGCCAAAGGTCGAAAACTTGGCACATCGCTTGGGCGTATCTGCACGAACCTTAAATGCCACTTGCAGGGAGTGGGGAGGGGAAAGTGCTTTGCCTCTGCTTCATCAGCGCTTGCTGCTTGAGGCAAAGCGTCAGCTTATTTACACCACTATGAGTATTACCCAAATCAGCGACTGTCTTGGGTTCGCCGAGCCCACATACTTCGCACGTTTCTTTCGTAGGCTCACAGGAAAGAGTCCGCGAGAATTCCGAACTGAAACTATTGCGCCCCCGGCTCACTTTGTCGAGCGCCCAGATTAGTATTAAATTGCAATACTGAATGCTGATAGTTTTTTCAGGGAGCAGTAGGCAGGAAGCCGCTAATGACACATTGCTCAAATGAGAGCCCATGATTTGATCCTGTCGAGAGCTTCACCCTTTAAGAGAGTTACTTCCGGCGTCTTCTCCTGAGCAAGCTGTTCGCCAATTCGAATGGACTGGGCGCGGCCTGCGTCGATTTTTAATCTTCAGAATATGAGGGCTGCGCGATCGGGCTATAGCAATATCCTCGTTGAACCGATCTGGCTGGTCGACAAGCCTATGGACATAGCGAGTCCGCATCAGGCCATATGACCGCGGTGTCCGATGCGGCGAAGCCCTACATCCCTTAACGTTTCATCAAGCGTTAAGCCAACAGATGAAAGTGCAGGTGCACGGAGGAGTCTGGTTTGCATCGTGGTGACAAAACCAAGGTGTGCTTCCCTGGCCCGGCATTGGCCACGACTATGGGGTCAAACTCGACGGTTGATAACTCCAGATAATTGTGCTGGAGTTACCGTGGCTGCGAGTTGGCATAAACGGTGCGATTATCATGCTGTAAACGTTGGCATTTCGCAGACCCGCGGGTCGTCCTGCGCCTGCTCTGGCACACAATAGGTGGCGTGACTTCCTCACCCAGCCTTGGCCGGAAAAGCTTCGTGCATTGGGCTCACAAGCGTTTCGGTTGCAGTCCCAAGTCGAGGCCATGAGCAGGGCATCCAGAACGACACCACCACCATCGAACAGCATAGTTGCGAAACCGCCGTTCTCCAACGCCAAAAACTTTTCATCCGTAGCGAGCAAATCAACCCGGCTTAACGCACCTTGCAGGATGACTTGCTCAATACAGACCTCGAAGCTACCGAGGAAGCGCTAAATTAGCTCATCCCTGCTTTGACTTAGGCAGGACTCAGTCAATTTTCTAAACGTGCGCCTTGGTCCACGCATCATATACCGCCTGCGGTAGGGCTGGGGCTCGTTTACCTAAAATTTTATGGTGTAATCAATGTTCACCCTTGTTTCATTATCACTTCGAAACGTAGACGCAGTCGTATGCTCGTTTCGATAGAACGCTTCGCGGATTCTAAAGGCCAAGTCCTTGGCCGGCCCAGACTGGATGACATAGGACAGTTCGAAATCCTTAGAGGATTCAGATAGATCGCTGCCGCCCAAAGCAGGGAGGTTTATGCTGTCGCCGTGAAGGTAGCGCACCATTGCCGAGAGACCTGGAATACCGGATGCAGCAAAGTTGTAGTCATACCGTACTGCCCAGGTGCGCTCTTTTGGGTTGACGAAGTCGGCGCTCATCGTGCCGTCACTGAGTACGACTGGCTCCCCACCAGCTATGTAAGGAAATGCCGAATCGCCAAATTGACGCATGTACCCCACACCTAGACTGTGACCTCCCAAAATGTAGGTGAACATGCCGCCGACGTTCAGGTTATCCACATTTCCTGCCTTGGCTTGACCATCTTCTCGGCTGTTGAAAACTCGGATATCACTTCTAAGCTTGCCGTCCCCCAATGGAAGCGTATGCAGTAACCCAAGGTAGTCCTGCGTGTAAATGTCTTGAAGCTGTGCATGGAAAAGCCGAAGTGTTAGCGTGTCCGTCCATCGATAATCCCCACCATAGAAGTCGAACCGTGTGGAAGTCGCCCCAGCTTTGAATCTCCCGTTTGGCGATGCCAGCGAGATGGGTTGATAGTCTGTGGAGTCTCTCAAATTGACGCGATCGATCCTGCCGGCATGCACGGTAAGTCGATCCAGATCATCGGACACCAGGTACGCCCCACGAAACGATTGAGGGAGAAGGCGCGCAGGACTGGCGGTGATCACCGGTAGCGAAGGGAAGAGGGTGCCTACCGAAAGCTGAGACTTGGATATTTTGGCTTTGACTGCCAGCCCAAGCTCTGAATACTCATCCTTCGCTTCCCGCGTCACCGGGTTGTAGGCCAGCAACTGTGTGGCTGTTCTGTCGGGTGAAGAGTCGAGCTTGAGTCCAAGCATGGCCGTTGCATCAATACCCAAGCCTACTTTGCCATCGGTGAACCCCGAATTAGCCCGGAGAATAAAACCCTGAGCCCACTCCCGGGCTGCTGAGTACGGGGTGTCGCCTTTGTAATCCCGATCCAGATAAAAATTGCGAGCGGTTAGCGATACATTGCTGTCGTCAAGAAACGCTGCGCAGGCGTTCTGCGCGAACGCGAGCGCGATGATGCCCAGACCAGGACGCCTGAGGCTTAAAAGCCGGTTGCACATGGCATTACACCTTGTTGTTTTTATTGGTGATCAGGTCAGGCAGTAGTTGTTAGCGCTGCTTGCGGTTTGTGCTGTCGCTTCATCGACCAGACTGCTAGCGCCGCGATGAGAAATGCCGTGGCGAAGAGTGCGTAAAGGTCGGTTGGTTTCCAACTGGCATCGATCAGAAAACCTGCGACTAGTGGTGAGAGAATTGCGCCAACGCGGCCCATGCCGATTCCCCACCCCAGTGCGGTAACGCGTTGCTCGGGGGAATAGAAAGTAGGGGTGAGGGCATAGAGGCCTGCCACGCAGCCGTTCACAAGCACTCCAATAATCAGGACTAGGCCGAACGCGAGGCCCAAATTGTCGGTGAAGTTCACAAAAACACCGAGGAGCAGAGCATTGAGGCCTAGGTAGATCATCAAAACACTACGTAGCTGGAACCTCGCAGCCAGCAAGCCGATCAAGGACGTACCGATGATACCGCCTACGTTAAGCAGAACCCCTCCTGTGATGCCTTGCTGATTGGACAGGCCGGCTGCAACCAGCAGCTTCGGAGTCCAGCTCATCACAAAGTAAAAACCGAACATCACAAGAAAGAATCCCGCCCAGACCAATAAGGTGGAACGTAAAAGCGGTTTTGAGAATAAGCCTGTGAAGGTTTGGCGCAGCGATGCAGTGGCGCCGACTGACGCTTGCGGCATCTCATCGATTTGCCCAATACCCACGCGCTTGAGCAGTTTATTGATTCGCGATAGTGATTTGCTTGGTTGGCGAGCAATCAGGTAGGCGATGGATTCCGGGAGCAGGAAATACATCACCGGGAGCGTGAGAAGGGTTGCTATGCCGCCGTAGAAAAACACAGAACGCCATCCCATGCTTGGAATAATGTGAGCCGCGATCATGCCGCCCACTGTGGCCCCGAAAGCATAGGCCGTGGACTGCAGGCTGATCGCCAAGCTACGCCACTTCTGGTTGGCGAACTCGCCTGCAATTACGTAGCTGCTTGCCAGGACGCCGCCTATGCCGAGCCCGGTCACAAATCGAAGCAGTCCCAGTTGTTGTACGGAATGGGCTTGTGAAGCCGCAAGCATTCCCAGACCCGCTATTGAGATGCAGACGAGAATCAGAGGCCGACGCCCGTAACGATCTGCCCACGGAGCGATGAAGAGAGATCCGATTGCCATTCCCACCAGTCCGGCACTGAGCAGGTATCCAAGCTCTATCCCGCTCAGGCCCCATTCAGCAGATACGGATGCGGCAGTGAACGCCATGACCAAAACATCGAATCCGTCGAGCATGTTGATGAGGAAGCACAGGGATATGACTAACCACTGAAACAAGCTCATCCGGTTATGATCAAGTTGATGATTGATGGACTGGCTCATTGTCCTTTCCTCCATACGAGACGAAAGCTTCTGAGGGCGAGCGCAGGCACCCTGATTAATAGGGAGTTTGAGAAATTCATTGGCGACCTTCTTCTTGTTTTTATCGAAGCACTGCAAGGAATCAGCCAGGCTGGCCGAATAGGTTCCAGCCAAGGCCAACTGATAATCGGCCTTGGCCAGTCACGGTTGAATCAAGCGGCGCGGAATAGGTTGTGCGGATCGATTACGAATTTTTTAGGGACACCCGCATCGAATTCGCCGTAGCCTTTGGGGGCCTGATCCAGAGTGATGACCTCCACTCCAACGATGTCAGCGATCTTAATGCGATCCCACATGATTGCCTGCATCAGTTGACGGTTGTACTTCATCACGGGGGTTTGCCCGGTATGGAAGCTGTGCGATTTCGCCCAGCCCAAGCCAAAGCGAATGTTAAGACCTCCCTGTTTAGCCGCCGCGTCAGCTGCACCTGGATCTTCAGTCACGTAGAGACCTGGGATTCCAATCTTTCCAGCTACGCGCGTGACGCTCATCAAAGAGTTCAACACCGTTGCAGGAGCTTCCTGCTGTGAGCCGTGTTGGCCATGTCCTCGTGCCTCAAATCCAACTGCATCAACCGCACAGTCGACTTCAGGCTCGCCCAGCAAATCAACGATCTGCTCGTGGAGCGGGGTATCTTTGGATAGGTCGGCGATCTCGAACCCTTGGCGTTTGGCATGAGTAAGCCTGGTCGGGTTGACGTCGCCGACAATGACGACTGCAGCGCCCAGCAAGCGAGCAGAGGCTGCCGCAGCGAGACCAACAGGCCCCGCACCGGCAATGTAGACCGTGCTACCAGGGCCCACTCCTGCTGTAACCGCGCCATGATACCCGGTAGGCAGAATGTCCGAGAGGCACGTGAGGTCGCGGATTTTTTCCATGGCGGCATCGCGGTTAGGAAGCTTCAGCAGGTTAAAATCGGCGTACGGGACTAGAACATATTCTGCCTGGCCACCTACCCAGCCTCCCATGTCCACATAGCCGTAGGCACCGCCGGCGCGAGATGGGTTTACCGTCAAGCAAACACCTGTGTGTTGCTCTTTGCATGTTCGGCAGTGGCCGCAGGCGACGTTGAAAGGGACAGAGACCAGGTCTCCGATCTTCATGGTTTCAACGCCTCGTCCAACCTCGACCACTTCACCGGTAATCTCATGACCCAGCACCAGGCCGACTGGCGCAGTGGTACGTCCGCGGACCATGTGCTGGTCTGATCCGCAGATGTTGGTGGAGACAACACGCAGTATGACGCCGTGATCTATTTGCTTACCTTGTGGATCCTGCATCTTTGGATAAGGGATGCTTTGAACCTCGACTTTTCCCGCACCGAGATACACTACGCCACGATTTACAGACATACCTGCTCCTTGCGTCTAAGACGCAAATCTTTGGGTCTTTGGAAAGGGCTTATCGTTAAGCGGCTATTTAGATGCTTGGCGCAACTGCTCGATGATCTTGCGGGCTCGGTTGGCGCCGACGTCCACATGGATATCCACCATAGGTTTTGGGCCAAACTCCAGCATATTTTTGTATTGAGCTTCGATCACAACCTTGTCTTCGTCAAAGGTCATGGCTGTTTGCTGGACTACCTTTGCCTTGATCTCCTCATGATTGCTCTTGGGGTTGGTTGCGATCGTCCAGAAATAATGGCTGGTGGTTTCCGTCTCCGGGGTTACGCCATGGAATCCACGCATGTGAAAGCCTCCGCGACTCGGATCGTCCAGAGAATCTGTGCCAGCGTCGACAGCGCCTGTCCATATGCGAAGGTGGGAAACGAAGAATTCGATTTCCTGCCAGCGATCAACCTTATCCTTGAATGGATAAGCCGCCGAATAGGTTGGAGGTGGCTCTGAGCCAAGCATGTGTCGAGTCACACGCACGCTCTTGTCATCGCTTTCGACCCGCATCTCAGCGTTCATGTGGATGCTGGCATTGCCACCGATCGTTCTCAGGTGCACATACCCCAAGTGGCTCAAGTCCAGCAGATTGTCATGGATAAGCTGGTAAGGTGCCTCGTAATGGTAGACATCGCCTTCAAACACATACTCGCCGTCGCTGTGCACAGCGTAATCTGGCGGCTCACACGCGGGCTCAGGATAATCAGCGCTACCGAACCAGATCCAGATAATCTCATTGCTTTCCTTGACGTGATACGCAGGGACTTTTGCTTTGGAAGGGATCTTTGCCTGGCCAGGCACTTCCAAGCACTGTCCCGCACCGTTAAACAGCAGCCCGTGATAGCCGCAGCGAACTCCCTTCTCTTCGAGAGTGCCGTGAGAGAGAGGCAGGGCTCGGTGACAGCAGCGGTCTTCCAAAGCTGCTGGCGAGCCATCTGCAGTTCGGAAGAGCACGATCGGTTTACCTAGCAGCGTGCGGCCAACCGGCTTGTCCTTGAGTTCCCAGGCAAACCCGGCTACGTACCACTGATTAAGGGGAAAGGCGGGCAGATCTGCTGGTGGTCCGGCATCGTAGGCCAGCGTCTGGGCTTGGGATGTATTCATGGCATTCTCCGTAACGAAGGTGGGCTAATTGGTCTCAGAGATCCAGCACAAGGCGAGGACTCTGGGAGCGTGAACAGCATGGGGTGAAGAAGTTGCGAGCTCGTTCATTTGCATCTAGGAACTGGTCGCGGTGATCAGGGACACCGGCGAGCACCTGAGTCACGCACGAGCCACAGATGCCTTGTTCGCACGAGCTTTCGATCTCAATGTCATGTTCAATCAGCACTTCAAGCGCAGTTTTGTCGGCTGGAACTGTCAACACGCGGCCAGAGCGTTGAAGCTCAATCTCGAACGACTGGTCGCCTTCGAGTACCTGCGCAGGCGCTGCGAAGTCTTCTCGATGCACCTGACTCTCGTACCAGCCCGCTGCTTGTGCGACGTCTTGAATGTGATTCATGAAGCCAGTGGGGCCACAGACGTAGATCTGCTCATTTGCGTTAGGTGATTGCAGAATGTTCGCAGCATCCAGTCGTTGCTCGGCATCACCGTCATCAACATGTAGATGAAGGTGTTGCGCGAAGGGCGGCTCGCGCAAGAGGTTGAGAAAGGCGAGTCGTTCCACCGAGCGACCGCAGTAATGCAGCTCGAAATCTTTGCCCTCCGCCAGCAGTGTGTGAGCCATGGCCAGAATCGGTGTGATGCCAATCCCTCCTGCAAACAGCACGTAGCGCTGACCAGTCAAATCGAGCTCAAACAGATTTCGAGGTTTGCTGATGCCAAGTTTCGTACCCTGCGAAATATTGCCGTGCATGCCTTTGGATCCTCCTCGGGATGACGGATCCTGAAGCACTGCGATGACGTAGCGATCCTGTTCATGAGGGGGGTTGCAGAGTGAGTATTGGCGAGTAAGGCCTTGCGCGACATGGACGTCGATGTGCGAACCTGCTGTAAATGCGGGCAGACTTCCCCCGTTTGCAGCGATTAACTCAAAGGAGCAGACCCCCTCGGCTTCAGTAATTTTTCGTGATACGCGTACTTCGAGCATGAGTGTTCCCCCGCCGCATAAATGCAGCGTTTAAAAGGCAAGTAGATGTGATCCGTTTCAGTGGCGAAGCGGATGAAGACTCGGAGTCAGGGGGAGGAGGAGGCTAGGGAAGGGGGCATGGCACGGTCTCTCAATTTTTTATTGTATGGGCGCGTAAGCGTAGAATGCGGACGCGACATCTATGTTTTTGTATACTAGCCACATTGGTTGCGGTGTCAACCAATTTAGTTGCGGTATCAACCTTTTTTGACGAGAAGCAGGAAACCACCTGTCATGCCTCACCCATCAATGAACCTGGAACGGTATGTACCTGCGCTCCTGACCTTCCTGACCAATAAAATGTCCAGCGGCGCGTCGGCCTGCTATCGGAAACACTTCGGCATTGGGATAGTCGAGTGGCGCCTGCTAGCACTGTTAGCTGTGGAAGGGCAGGCGAACGCGAATCGGATGGTGCAAACCATCGGACTGGACAAAAGCGCGGTAAGTCGATCGCTTCAGCTGCTGGAGCGCGATAGCTATGTCAGCTCTGCAATGGATCCTCAGGATGCTCGCCGCACCACGGTGTCTTTGACTGAAGCAGGGCGGAGTCTTCACGATCGCGTCCTGCAGACAGCCCTTAGGAGGGAACAGCTTCTTCTCGCAGCTCTGAACGAAGATGAAGTTGATATGTTGATTGGCTTCCTGCACAGAATGAGTGCTCAGTTGGAGGCAGTGAATGCAGTGGAGCCGGAGGGCCAAAACTAGGTTGCGACTCAAGTATTGCGCAGTCCGTAACGAGGTTCGGCAGACTGCGTGAGTCGTCAATGGCCATCTTGAATGGCATGGTCAGGGAAATAGCGATGCGTCTTCAGAAGGATTTCTCGGGCGCGTGGCCTCGCAGTTAAGCGCGAGGCCACGTTTTAGATGGGTATCAGGAGCGCTCACCTTCAAGTAATGCTACTGCTCTGACGAAGCCTGCTGATGCATGGCGGATCTTGTATGGGAAGCATGAAATCCAGAACCCGGTAGACGGAAGCTGATCAAGATTTGCCAGCTTTTCCATTTGACCGTAGCCGATATCACGGCCCGCCTTATGTCCTTCCCAGACGATCGAGGCGTCACCGCTCTGGGCGAACCGTTCGCGTGTGAACTTAAAGGGCGCGTCCCAGCTCCAGGCATCAGTGCCGACGACGCGAACACCACGTTCGAGCAGGAACATCGTCGCTTCGCGGCCCATTCCAACACCCGCATCAAGGTACCCGGGTTGGCCGAATAAGCTTCCTGCGCGTGTATTTATCACCACGATTTCCAGAGGCTGTATCGAGTGGCCGATGCGTTTCAATTCCGCGTCTACGTCCGCAGCGGCTACGACGTAGCCGTCGGGGAAGTGACGGAAGTCCAGTTTCACGCCAGGCTGTAAACACCACTCGAGAGGGAGTTCATCAATGCCGTATGCCGGCTTGCCACCGTCTGTTGTCGATGCATAGTGCCAAGGCGCATCCATGTGGGTACCGCTGTGCGTGGTGATACTTAATCGTTCTGCTGCCCACGATTCATTCCCAGGTAAATCCTCCTTGCGAAGCCCCGGGAACATGGCAGCCATCTCTGGCCAACCCTGCTGGTGGTCCATGTAGTCAATCTTGGGAAGCAGGGGTGGGGGATCTGTATAGGGGTTGTTGTCTAGGTTGACTGAAAGGTCGAGCAAGCGCAACTCAGCGAAGTTCATGATTAGCAGTCCCTACTTTCGTACCCTTGGGGCGTGTGAGGGCCGGGTGCTTGCCGAGTGCATTCCGTATCATTAGGGCCGCTGAGCGATCATTCCGAAAACCAAAATCGCGGGCGCGAGTGGTTCGCAGAGGAGGTAGATTCCCGAAGAGCGCCTCAAGCTGGGGGTCTGGATTGAACCGGATTTTCTTGTAGTTTTCAGCGCCAAACTGCGAGCTGAGCGCTTCAAGGATTTCGCTGATAGACAACTGCAAAACTGGGAGCTGCCAGACCCGATTATTTCGAAGCCCGTTCAATTCCGCTGCAAGGATTAGATTGTCCACACAGCAGCTTGCGGACATCCACCAGCAAGTCGCTTTAGGTGAAACCGGGCACTCATAGTCTTCGCCCGCTGCATAGGCGTGAAGTAGATCGCTCATGAATGCTGACTTCAAACCGTTCGGCTCCTGAGGACGAGCCACTATCCCAGGCAGCCGAACAACTCGACCGTCCAGCTCACCCCGGCGCACCAGATCTTCGATGCCTATTTCGATCATCCGCTTGTGTGCCGCATATGACAATTGCGGATGCGCAGGCTGGGACTCATCCATGCGAACTGGTAAATCCCCTCCGTAGACCGCCACACTACTCGCATAGACGAGGATAGGAGGGCGCTGGCGGTTACGGAGTTGTTGAAGCAACTCCAGGCTGGCTTGTAGATTGACCTGGTAACCCAGATCGTAATTGGCCTCTGCTGCGCCTCCCGGGATGCTTACGAGGTGGAAAACGACATCAATCCCATCTGCCAGCACTCGACGTAGGAGCGCAGGATTGGTGATGCTCCCTTCCTGCCGGCGAACACGGTTATCGTCAGGAAGACCATCGGTAGTTTGGTCTACCGCAAGAATGACTTCGATCTTTTTTCCGCGTAGCTCACCTTGCTTAAGCAAGCGTTCGACGAGCTCCCGACCGACGAAGCCATTAGCTCCGCTGATCATTACACGCATGACCTACCTCCCTGCACTATTCGCTGGTCGATAGGCCCGAAGAGTACGCTACCGTCAGCGCACTTCGCCTCCATGCGCACGCGGTCTCCGAAGCGCATGAACGGAGTGCTAGGTGCTCCGTCAGCAATGGTTTCGATTGCCCGGCGTTCAGCGATGCAAGCCGACCCTACGGATCGATCGTTATTGGAGACAGTGCCTGATCCTACAAGTGTGCCAGCGCTCAGTTGGCGGGTCCGTGCAGCATGGGCGATCAGTTGATGAAAGCCGAAGTGCATTTCACCTCCATGCGGATCACCGAACCACTCACCATTCCACTCCACGCTCAGAGGGAGGTGCACTCGGCCATCTCGCCATGCATCACCCAGCTCGTCTGGAGTTACTGCTACAGGGGCGAAGCTGCTGGAGGGTTTGGCCTGGAGAAAACCAAAACCCGTTTTCATTTCGCGCGGGCCGATGGCACGCAAGCTGACGTCGTTCAGTTGGAGGACTAGGCGGACATGGCGCAACGCTTCGTCTGCAGGGCATCCCATGGGAACGTCGCCAAGCAGCACCGCAAACTCGCCTTCGAAATCGATGCCGTCTGCTTCAGAAGGGAGTGCAACGTCTTCATTTGGGCCAAGGAAATCGTCCCCCGCTCCTTGGTAAATCAACGGAATGGTATCAGCGTTCTCGATCGGTTCTAGATTGAATGCTTTCTGCATCAGCTTGCCATGAGTTAGGAAGCAGGAGCCATCCAGCCACTGCCACGCCCTAGGCAGGGGAGCCATCAATCGATCAAACGTGAGCGCGAACGCATCGGCAGCCTCACCACAATTCAGTTTGTAGTACAGCGATGCGAGGTGCGCCTCAACATTCGCCCAATTTTCCAATGCCGCCAGCATTGTGGGAGCTAACGGGCCGGCGATGACAGCCTGCTGCAGGTCTCGAGAGACTACAACCAAGGCTCCGTCCCGGGTATGGTCGTTGAGGGTTGCGAGCTTCATCCCAGTAGCTCCTGCAGTTCAGGCGCATAACGCCCGTCGATAAGGATGAATACCATCCGCGACATCTGTTCAGTGCGGTTACTCCAAGCGTGATTCGTGCCGCGCTGGACAACTATGTCACCGCGCTTGAGGTGCACCTCTCCTTCGTCCAGCACCAGCCATACCTCGCCCTCGGTGACGATGCCGTAATCAAGCGTCTCGGTGCGGTGCATGAGCTTATGCTTGGAATTCGCTTTCCCGGTTCCGGCGTGAGAATCACCAATTTCGGCAAATGCGGCGGCAGCATCCTCGGCACTGACCTGGTTCTGTACGCTATCTGGGGGAATGTCCACGACGCGAATGACGCTACCCAGTGGGCTAGGGCTCAGCTGTAGTGGCTGGGAGGTCGGATCATCGGCGTTATCTAGCGGCGCAGGGGTCGTAGCACTGTTCCAGACTTCGTAAAAGACAGTGCCAGGAACTGCTTTGAGCGGGAAGTTGTTGGGCGTTGGCGCACTGTGGGCGACCACCGCCAGTCCCTCACCATTGTGTCCAGTCACCACACGCTTGAAAGTAGGAAGGTTTTGCATAGGATCTCCTTTTAGTTTCCGTCACCGATGGTTGTGCCACCATCGACAATGATGTTTTGACCACTGATGAATGCACCGCCTGGCGAGGCAAGCAGCAACGTAACAGCAGCTACTTCCTCGGGGCGTCCAACACGGCGCAGTGGCGTCAGTGCGAGACGACGCTGCATAAGTTCGGCGTTATCGGTGAGGGGGCGGGCGAACTCGGTTTGAATCACACCGGGGCTGATCGAGTTCACCCGAATGTTTTGTGGCCCCCATTCAACCGCTAGGTTGCGTGCGAGCTGTGAGAGAGCCGCTTTGGAAAGGCCATACAGACCGAGCGCCTTGTTTCCGCGAACACCAGCGATGCTTGACATGAGAATGACGCTGCCGCCGCCATGTTCAGCCATGGCGGGCAGTAAGCTATTGGTGAGCCAGATAGCACTTCGCAGGTTGACGTTGAGGGTCAACTCCCAGTCTGCATCGCTTACCGCGCTCATCGCACCCAAGTGCGGCGCAACACCGGCGTTGCAAACCAAGACGTCGATGTGCCCCAAGTGTTCGATCGCTTGAGCAGCCAGCGCCTGCACCTCGTCTTGGTTGTTCAAATCAGCAGGAATCGCAATGGCATTGATCCCGGCATCATTCAATTTCTGCGCGACGCGAGCGGTTTCGTCATGGCTTTCACTGCTTACAATCAACTGGGCACCGGCTTGCCCAAGGGCATTGGCAATCGCAAGGCCTATTCCACGCGTAGCACCGGTGATCAGCGCCGTTTTAGTAGTGAGAGAAAAGAGTTCGTTCATACGGCACCTATGCCCGGATAATTTGAGCTATGGGCGTCAATCGCTGCGTCATCTGCAACCGACAGCCCATCGAGGCTTCCAATGCTACTACGCCCAAGGCACGGCCCTATGCACTTCACTGCAGGGAAGGGTTTGGGTGTGTTTCTGCTCGGGAACCGCAGCCTCTGATTTTCCAGGCGTACGCTGGGGGAGTAGGAAATAGGCAAGTGCAGGCAGTAGGATGAGGGCGCCAACCATGTTCCAGATGAACATGAAGGCGAGTAGCACACCCATGTCGGCTTGGAACTTGATCGGAGAGAAGATCCAGGTACCCACGCCGATCGCCAGAGTCACACCCGTCAGCATTACGACCTTTCCAGTGAAGAGCAGCGCTTGGTAGTAGGCTCGGGACAGGCTGGCGCCTTGACGCATTTGTGCCAAGACGATGCTCATCACATACAACGCATAATCCACACCGATGCCGACGCCCAAGGCGATCACGGGGAGAGTGGAGACTTTGACCCCGATCCCCAGTGCTACCATCAAGGCCTCGCAAAGAAGGGAGGTAAGTACAAGCGGGAGCACTGCGCAAAGCACTGCCCTCCAGGAGCGAAATGTCACCAGGCACAACAACGTCACCGCGCCGTAGACCCACCAGAGCATGTCGTGGTTAGCCTTCTTCACGACGATATTGGTCGCCGCTTCGATCCCCGCACTTCCTGCGGCCATCAGGAATTTGGCGTCCTCTGAAGAGTTGGCCAAGGAGAAGCGCTCAACGCTCGCAACTACGTCAGTGAGGGTGTCCGCCTTATGGTCTTTGAGGTAGGCAAAGACAGTAAGCAGGCTGCAATCATCGTTGTACAGACCGCGAGAGGCGCCTGCAGTGACCATGTTCAAGGTCGCTTGGTTGTTCACCAACTCGTACCATTTTGGGTTGCCTTCAGAGAGGCCAACCAGCACGCGACGATTGAGCAACGCCAACGAATTTGTCGAATCTACGCCTTCAAGCCCGCGAAGCTGCCAATCCAAGTCGTCGACTTTTTTCAAGGTGTTGAACGCAGAACATTGCCCCGGGGGTGTCTTGATCATGACTGCAAAGAGGTCACTGCTCGCACCGTAGTGTTGGGTAATGAAGCGATTGTCCTGGTTGTATCGAGAGTCAGGTCGCAGCTCTGGAGCACCAGCATCAAGATCGCCGACCTTCAATTGCAGGCTCACCGCGTAGCCTGCTACGGCCACTGCAGCAGCTACGAAGACGCAGGCTGTTGCCCAACGTTTGCGGGTGAACAGATCAAGAAAGCGCCACAGCGCATGCTTTTCTGCACCCGACGCCTCAGCCTCTTCTGTACGCAAACTACGCCGAGCAGCCTTCGGGCTTACACCGATGTACGAGAGGACAATTGGCAGCAGGATCAGATTGGTGAAAATCAATACAGCTACACCAAGGCTCGCAATTACCGCCAGGTCTTGGATCACTTGAATGTCGATGATCATCAAAACGGCGAAACCCACCGCATCGCATAACAGGGCCGTCAGGCCTGCGAGGAAAAGCCGTCGGAATGTGAAGCGTGCAGCTACCAGCCGGTGCATACCTCGTCCAATGTCTTGCATGATGCCATTCATCTTTTGGGCACCATGGCTCATGCCAATAGCAAAGACGAGAAATGGCACCAGAACTGAGTAAGGATCGAGCTCATACCCAAGAACTGGCAGCAAGCCTAGTTGCCAGACAACTGCTACCAGAGAGCACATGACGACCAAGAAAGTGCTGCGTATGCATCGTGTGTACCAATAGAGCACGGCAGCAGTAATCAGGATCGCAACAGCGAAGAACACCAGAATCTGCTTCAGGCCATCGATCAGATCTCCCACGACCTTCGCAAAGCCCGTGATGTGAATCTCTACACCTTGGGCTTGGTACTTGACACGCAGATACTCAAGCTGATGAGCGAAGCTTGCGTAGTTCAGCGGTTGTCCGTCCGGCGTCTGCTCCAGCAGTGGTACATAGATGATGCTGGAGCGCTGATCAAAGGCAACCAGCTGGCCAATTTCGTTCGAGCGTTCGATGTTTCGCTTCAGCGACTCAAGGCTCTCAGACTCGCCATCGTAGCCGTCGGGAATCACGGGGCCACCTTCGAGACCTTCTTCGGTCACCCCCGTCCAGCGGGTTGATGGTGTCCATAGAGATTTCATGGCGGCCCGATCAACGCCTGGTTGCAGGTACACCTCATCATTGATTTGTTGGAGGACTTGAAGGTACGCCTTGTCGTAAATGCTTCCCTGGGGGTTCGCTACGGCAATACGCACAGCGTTGCCGAGGCCCTTTAGCTCGTCACGGTGATCCAGGTAATTGACGATGAAAGGGTGATCACGTGGGATCATTTTTTCGAAGCTGGCATTCAAGGTGAGGCGTGTTGCCTGCCATCCCAAGAAAAGCGTTGCCGCCAGGCATAGCAGCAGAACCAACGCTCGATGGTTGAACAGAGCGCGCTCCAGTAATGAGCCGGAAGCACTGTTGAAGTCTTCAAGACTGACTGAAGGGGGAGCGGAAGAGGTTGGTACATGCATGGCTTAGTCCGCGTTTTTCAAATGGGGGGAGGGGGCGACACGAAGGGCGCCCGCAACGCCAACAGCGACCAGATTGCCGTCGGGTGAACCTGCAACAGCGCTTAAAGGCAGCCCTTCAGATACCGCAATGGGTTGGAAGCCTGAACCACTGAGACTGCCCTTCAGAAGCATTCCGGCTTGGTTGGTCAGCAGCAGCTGATCCTCCTCGATACGGATGGCATTTAGGGATGCAGGAATTGGAGTGGCTATCGCCTGGAAAGTGACTCCGCCATCATCCGAAGAGAAGAGCTTGCCGCGTAGACCGCCAATCAGAAGCTTTCCACTGGGTAGGATGGCAGCAGCAAAGTAGCTTCCATCGTATGAACCTTTCAGGGCTTGGAAGCTGGCGCCCCCGTCTGTAGAGCGCAGAAGAAGACCTTGCTCTCCAGCAATCAGGATCTCATCGCGATGGCGTGCCATCGCGTAGTAGTGCAAGCCACGAGGGTTCGGAAGTTCGCCCATCCTGGACTGCCAGGTTTTCCCCCCATCACGGGTCGTCAATGCGAGTCCATAAGCGCCGACGACCATTCCGTTATTAGCATCGCTAAAGTTGACCGCTAGCAGAGGCTTATCGGCACCATCAGCTGACAATCGCTGAGCGGAGGCTAAGCGTCTTGCGTCTTCTGAGCGTTCTGCGGCCCTTAGTTCGATTGCTGCGGCTTGCATACCGTCCAGTTGTACCTGCCAGCTTGCTCCTGCGTCGCCGCTATGGAGCACCACACCTGAGTGGCCAACGGCCCAGCCATTCAGAGGATCGACGAACTGCACGCTAGTTAACGTGCTACTGACGGGGCTTGGTACTTGCCGCCAACTGAGGCCTGAATCGTCAGAGAGCAGGACAACGCCACGCTCGCCGACTGCAACCAAGCGAGAGCCGACAAGGGCGACATCCAACAGCACTGCTTGTAGCGCTTGAGGCCCAAGCACTGCGCCTTGGGAGAGGGAATCCATAGACGTTGCTGGCGCTACGGTCGGCAGTGCGCAACTCGCAAGTAAGAGCAAACCTGAGACTATCTTCTTCATCTCGTAAAACCTTTTTCTTCTTGTTAGAGGCGGGCGGGGCGATCGCCCCGCCTGCATCAGCGAACCCCTTCACCTGCCATGGCATCAGCGGTGAAGACCGAGTCCTTGAAGGGTTGTACGATGCGGTATTGCTGGTTTTTGCCAGCGAACACGTCGCCTACAAACCAAGAGCCGGAGAGCAGGTCGTAGAAGCCTGTGGTCAGCGACGCGGTGCCAGGTAGGTCGGGAAGAACAACTGGTGAAGTCCACAGCACTTTGGCGAGCTGACCGCGCGCGTCATATCGATCGCCCAGAACCGCAGTCCAGGTGTCTTCATCGAGGTAGTAGGTGCTCTTCGGCATGACGTGGCGAGCACCTGCTTTTAGCGTTGCCTCAACTACCCAGACACGGTGAAGCTCCCAGCGCACGGCTTCCGATTTCATGTGGTGAGCATCGAACAGGGACTCCGGCGAGGAGGCGGTGAACACCCGGTTCGAGTTGTACGGGATGTACATCTCTTTTTTTCCTACAAGCTTCCAATCGAAGCGATCAATTCGACCGTTAAAGACATTCAGCTCATCGAAGCTCATCACCCCTGCAGTTGCAGGAGTGGGCGTGTCACAGCAAGCGTTAGGCAGGCGACGAACCCGTCTTTGCCCAGGTAGGTACGTCCAGGCCGCGGAGTTGTCGGCATTCAGGTTTTCAAGACCTGTAATGGCCTCGCCTGCGCGAAGAGGCGGACCGTCGTTGATCATGCGAATTGACCAATACACCCCTTTATCGCCACTAAAGCCTGGCAAGTACCAAGGCATCTGCAGATCTGCCCGCGAGTCGTTAGTCAGGACGTGCTTGCCGTCGGCGGTAGTGAGATACTGCGTGAAATTGGCTTGCCAAGATGCCCCGCGCCAACGTAACAGGTGGTTCCAAATGGCTTGTGCGCCATTCTCTGGAATTGGAAACGGAATCCCACCCGCCGCACCTTGTGGCATTGGCCCAGCGGGGCCATCCACGAGCTTGCCACTTGTCGCGTTTGCGAAGGTTGCATCGTAAACAGATTGCGGCGCGGCGGCACTGCGATGGGTGGGGTAGACTACAACCTTGTAGGTGTCCGGGTATTTCCTCAGCATGGCCTGGGTGCCAGCAGTCAACTTGTCCGCATACTGAGCCATGTTTTGGGCTGTAATGGTCATCACGGGTTGGTCGGTTGCATACGGATCACTTCGTTTACCGCCCTCTTTGTAGGCGGGATCTGCTTTCGTAAGGCCTCCAGTCCATTCGGGGATGCTGCCGTCGGCATTTCCGGAACGCTCTGCTCCAAAGGGAGTTAGCGACGATTTCAACTTGGCAGCTTGTTCTGCTGAAACGGCGGCCATGGTTGCATGCGAAAAAAGTAACGAAGCACTCAAGGCAGTGAGAGCAGCAAGAATTTTCTTGTTGTGTATCATCCAGGTGTCCTCGGTCAGAAGGTGCGGCTGACAGTAAAGGCGATGAAGTCGCGGTCTTTGAGCGCTTGTTCAAAGGTGTAATTGTTATTTTCGTCCAGGAAAGTGTTCTCTGGCCCGTAGTAATGCGTGTAGGTAAGTCCTAGGTTCCAAGTGTTCAGGTAGTTACCTTTCAGGCCTATGTTTATGTCGCCGCCATTGTTGGCGCCGAAACCAGTGCCTAGTGCGCCGGATGCGCCATTTGTGTAGCTAAAGCCTACGGGTACAGATACATCTAACCCCGGGAAAAGTTGGCGGTACATTGGTTCATATACAACCCTGATGCTTGTCGCGTCGCGATCAGCATTCGGATCATATGCATCTTTGTTCTTGCTGATGCTCATGACTCTGTTCCAGGCGATTTCCCCTACGAAACTTGCCTCCTGCGCAACGAAACTGGGCTCCATACTGGACAGCCAAGATATATTGGCGTGCAGCGTGCGGCCTGTCGCATAGATGGGATTTGAGTCGTTGTTGATGACCTCACCTGGCGCAAGAATATGCTGATTGGTAGAGGCCAATGGCTGATTCCAGCGCGTGGACAATTCGCCGGCGACGTTGTAGTTCCCGAGTGTTGTGGAGAAGCTTGCACCGAATGCTTCGATACCTTCAGGATAAACCCAGTAGTATTCACCCGCTTTCCCAGACTGAGGGTTGAGATTGGCGAAATCAGGGCGAACATTCAGCTGAGGATTCTTATCATGGAAGCGGATTGCATAGAGACCCCAATCGACAGTCTCAGTTCGCCAACGAAGCTGAACACCGCCTTGACCGGAGTCTTTTGCCTCTTTGTCATTTCCATGGAAAAACGCCAGAGGTTGACCACCTGGGAAGACAGGGGCTCCAATGAACATGCGTTCGTTGCCATCTCCGATGTTGTCGAAGCTAGAGAAGTAGCTGCCTGAAGCAGGCAAACGGTTGGCTTCCCACTCAAATTGGTAGTACGCACCAAGGGAAACATCAGGGGTGATCTGTAACTGGCCGGAGATCTGCTGTACAGGGCGGATGAGCTCTTTAAATTGCGTGTTGGGCACCGACAGGCCCTTGACCACGTCAATGGGGGCCATACCGCCCGCGATACCGTTCATACCGTAGAAAAGGCTTTCACCCCATTGCATCGCATATTGACCTATCCGACCGCTTATCGGCATGTCACCTATTTCGGTTTTGCCGAAAATAAATGCATCGAGTAGCTCACCTTCACGTCCATGGAGTGTACGGGTGTCATCAGTGAAAGCGTCATATCTAACAGAATAGCTGTTGGCCCGGTTTGGGTCGTTATTGTCGTTGCCTTGGTTATAAACGTCGTCATACCACGCGGCACCACTAACGCGGGCACCGAAGTTTTGATATGTAACATCCATTTCCGATAGAAGGTCAAGGCGGTTTGATATAAGGCCTTTGCTAAAGTTTCGATCGCCATCGTCTTGGTTCAAAGCTGTCTGGCTTTCGGTCAGCTTGTCACTTTGACTTTTGGTACGCCATGCTGCGCTATACTTTAACGTGTTGTCCCAGCGCACTCGCAGATCGGGATTCCCTGTGTCGATCTCGAATGCGTGAACGTCAGGCAAGCCTGCCGTGATCGAAAGGAATGTTACGGCCAATGCAATTGGCTTGAGGGCGGGCGCTCTGTTTTTAGGCGAGCGTTTGTAAGACGGCATTTAAGTCACCTCATTATTTTTATTTTTGACAGTGTTAGTTTTTATATAGGGGCCACCGCAGGTAGCCGGATGCGCCCCCTAGGATTCACACAGGTCGAGCAGTGAGTTCGAGCATTTGCTTCACGAGGGCGATGCGGTCGAAGTTGCGGTCTTTTTGGATCTCTTTTTCGCCGGCGAGCAACGAGTTTTCACTGATGTACTTGCAGCGCTCGAAACGGCGCGTCATGAATCGATCAAGTTGTTCGGAAATCGTACCTCCTGAGGTGAGTTCTTCGCTCAGGACAATGGCGTCCTCGATAGCCATGCCAGCACCTTGGCCGAGATGGGGCGTGGTGGCATGTGCGGCATCCCCAATCAGCAGAACACGACCCCGGAACCAGGACTCATCAACAAAAACAGCCTCAAGCGGCTTGTATACAACCTGAGTGTTGTCGGTTATCGATTCGCGCAGTTGCCCGATCAAACCACCGAATCCTTCCAAGCGATTACGTAGTTCTTCCGCCAAGTGGTTCTCATCCATTCGAGGATTACCTGGCTCATGGGAGGTGGTGAAGAGGTACATGAGGTCATCTGCCAGTGGCACAAGTCCCGCGTTTCCGGAGGGCCCCTGGTAATTAGCCAAGTGGTCGATCTCTGATGGCCGGGGGAAGTTGTAACGCCAAACAGATTGGCCAGTGAATTTGGGAACGTACTTGTCGCCGAAAAGTAAGGTGCGCACTTTGGAGAACAGGCCGTCAGCACCCACAACCAGAGAGTAGCTGTCTTTTGTTCCGTCACTCAGAACCACATCGATGTTATTCGCGTGCTGCTCGAAGCTTTTGATCGAAATACCCAGTCGTACCTGAGTACCGAGCTCAATCGCAGTTTCGCTGAGTACCTTGTGTAACGCGCGGCGGGATATGCCTACGTTGGCTGGGTATTTTGGCCCCGCAAGGCGTTGGCCAGGAATCCGAACCAGAGGTACGCCATCGGTGTCGTAAATACCCACGTCTTCGAAAGCATATGCCGCGTCAAGGTAGGCATCGAGCAGCCCCAGCTTTGCCATTTCTCGAACAACATTGCTTTGCTGGATGATGCCCACCCCATAGACAGTCCATTCGGTTTTAATCTCGACCAAATCGACTGCGATACCTTTACGGCGCAATGCGATTGCTGCGCACAGGCCACCAATTCCGCCACCAACGATCAGGGTTTTTTCGATATTCATGAAGGTACTCACGTGTTGTTCTTGTTCGGCCCGCCATTTACGGATGTGGCCATTTTCGTGGTTGGGCTGAGTTTCCCCAGAGCAGACAGATTTGACTAATCGACTCCTCGGATGCGACCTATCGCGGTTCGCGATACCTCGATAGGGCGCCCGAGGCTATCGATCGAAAGGAGAATCAGATTGGCCTCGCACTTATACTCGAGCGCCGTTAAGGAATTCCCCAAGCAAGGGCCGTGGACGCACAGGCCAGTGTCAGGCATGAATTGCGCTCCGTGCGCGTAGCAGATAACTCGCTCACGATCTGCAGACAGGAAGCGATCCTTTCGGTACTCCAGAGGCACATCAAGGTGAGGGCAGCTGTTGCGATAGATGCGCACTTCGCCTCGATAGACCATCGCGAACACGGTCGTCCGCCCGGAGTTGAACGGATCAAAACCCACAGCTGTGCCTTCTTGCAGATGATCGAGTGGGCATAGCACTACGCTACGATCCATCTCTCATTCCTGCTTCGGAGGTGGGCCACCTGGTGCCCATTTGTCGCGGGAGTTGAATAGGAACAGTTGAGAGTTATCAGCGGACATTGGTGCCTGGCGAGCAGCCCAAGTATCATCGTGTTTGTCCATATCGGCGTCGTATTCGATATGACAGCCGAGGGGACTGTTGAAGTACCAAAACCAATTTGAGCCGAAAAGGTGGCGGCCTGGGCCCCAGAAACTCGTCCATCCTTTTTGCTGTAGACGATACCCGGCTAGCAGCACTTCCGTTCCGCTGCCCATGTGGAAGGTGAAATGCTCGCAGCCTTGCATGTGAGGCGGTGTTTGAATCATGAACAGGCAGTGGTGATCATCCATGCCGTTCGTACGCATGAAAGGGCCGACGCCAACAAAGCTGTCAGTTGTCACGAATCCCAACCGATCACGATAGAAAGCTTCGCCCTTGGCGACATCAGGCACGAAATAGACAACGTGTGAGAGTGTCCGGGGAAGGGCGACCATGTCGGGCGTGATACCCAGCTGATTCATGGGGCGTTGTGCCGCACTGCCGGGCGCATTGGTAAGGTCAGCGGGCGCACTGAACGGGCGGCGACAGGTGACCTGAAAAGCAATGGCAAATCCAAGGTCGTCGAAGGTATGCAGTGCGCCATTGGCATCTCGGTGAACATCACGATCTCTGCTCAATTCATCTTCAATAGCTGCCAGATCGGCATTGCTTTCCACGCCGTAGACGGTTTCTCTGAGCGACGGGGCTGGGCCAATAGGCGGCGGAAGGGAAGAGTCATCTGGAGATCGGATAATGATGGATGTACCGTCCAGTGCCTCAAAGCGTCCACCTTCGGCGTCAAACTGGACAGCCTCCAGTCCATAGTCACGCAGGCAATCTGCACAGGCTTGTAGATCGTCGACGCCAAAAACCAAGGCATCAAGCCCAAGAATTTTCATGGAAACCACTCCGTTGAAATTATGATCCGGCAGTTGTGCCGGTGGTGGTCTCTGCGGCAGGCATGCCACATGACGCGAATGAGAGTGATAGCTGGCTACGGTGCTGACTAATCGCGACTTGGGATGCCTGTCATCCGCAAATTCAATACATGGACGGGAGGCAGGTGAACTCGGGGTTGAGCGGGTGACGCATTAGATAACGACTTGACGTATCGAGAATGCAGGGCGAAGGTATTTCAAAAATAAATAGAATCACAAGGATGCATCGCGATGCGATTTCACCACTTGGACCTGAACCTGCTCGTAGCTCTGGATGTCCTTTTGGAGGAGCAGAATATAACCCGGGCAGCCGAACGCCTTCACATGACGCAGTCTGCAACAAGCGGGGTGCTCGGGCGGCTTCGAAAATACTTTGAGGATGAGTTGCTGGTGCAGGTTGGGCGCTCAATGCAGCCCACTGCTTACGCCCTGGAGTTGGCAACTCCTGTCCGAGAAGTCTTGCTGACCATTCGTTCTTCGATCACTGCAAAGCCTGTCATCGACCCGTCGTCCAGCAAGCGGCATTTTCGCCTCGCCATGTCTGATTACTTGATCAGTGTTCTCTTCTCGCGAGTGATTCAGCGCATCCATCAGGAAGCTCCAGGGATCACCTTTGAGATGTATCCACCGGGGGAGCAGGCTGTAGAGATGACCAGCCGGGGTGAAATTGACCTGATGTTCGTCCCTGAGCGTTACTGCATCGAAGGTCATCCGTCTCAGTTGCTGTTCGATGAGGAGCACGTCTGTGTGGTTTGGAGTCAGAACCCCTTGGTTGGTTCTACCCTCTCCTTGCAACAATATATGGAAATGGGGCATGTATCAGTCGGGTTTGGGCGCACACGGCAGCTGAGCATTGAGGAGTGGTTCATGAGTCAATACGGGTTCAAGCGTAGGCTCGAAGTAATCACTAACGACTTCAACACGCTACCTCAGCTGTTGGTTGGCACTCATCGGATCGCCACCATGCACCGAAGACTGGCTGAGCTTTACTCGCAGTATCTACCTCTACGGATTCTTCCGCCTCCAGTAAACATTCCGGTTATGAAGGAAATTATGCAATGGCATCGCAGCATGGATGGAGATTCTATGCATCGCTGGCTTAGAGAGGCTATACGTGACTCCATTTTGGCACTCGATAATGCACCTGATCGTCGTGATCATATTCCATGCCGGTGAGTAGTCAAACGCGAAGGCGTCTAGCACTCGCTTCAGACATTGAATTTGGCGATACCTTGCATCCTTATTCGCGATTGGTCAAAGCTGAGCCTGCTCAATAACGTCCTTTTCACCATACCTGGTGTTCTCGCAAGCTCTGCGTTCGCCTTCCGACTGAAAAGGAAAATAAGAATGTTCCGTTACTTCCCAACCAACTACGTTTGGAACCTGTCTGTAGATCTTGCCATCGAGATGGGGGCTCGCATGGGTGAGATTGAAGAAATGTGCGCTCCGCTGCTGGAGGCTGCAACACAACCTGACGCTGCGGGTACCGCCGCCTTCCGCCAAACTTGGTCAAAGATGGCGGACAAGCTCTGCGGCCTTGCTGAAGAGGACGAGGCTGTTGGCCGCATGCTGTCTGCAGGTGAAAAGTACAATCGGGCTGCTACTTACTACCTAACGTGCGAGCGCTTGCAGGCTCATGGTGCTCCGGGCCGTGATGATCTATACCAGCAGTTTCTGCAGACTTTCGCTCGTGGCATAGCGCTGTCCAAGGAGAACTGCGAACGTGTCGAGATCCCTTACGAGGGTAAAGTGCTTTCAGGCCTGTACGTGCGAGCAGAGGGCGTAGTGGGGCCAGCCCCGCTGCTCCTGCAAGTCAATGGCTTGGATTCGACCAAGGAGATGAAATACCGCGTAGGGTTACCTGTTTGGCTGGCAAAACGGGGAGTGTCCTCTCTTCTTATCGATCAGCCTGGGACTGGCGAGGCACTGCGTCTCCAGAACCTTACCGCTCGCTTTGATAGCGAACATTGGGCAAGCAGGGTCGTAGATTGGTTGGAGACGCGACCAGAGATTGATTCGACTCGAATCGGAATGGAAGGTGTATCGTTGGGTGGTTACTACTGCCCTAGGGCGGTTGCTTTTGAGCCACGCTTCGCTTGCGGCGTGGTATGGGGTGCCAATCATGATTGGCGTGACGTGCAGAAGCGCCGCCTGGAAAAAGAAGGCAGTCTGCCCGTTCCACATTACTGGACACACGTATGCTGGGTATGGGGCGCGAAAAGCATTGACGACTTCATGCGGCTCGCAGATAAGGTACATCTGGACGGCATCTTAGATCGCATCAAAGTACCTTTCCTTGTAACTCACGGAGAGAAGGATTCGCAGATTCCTTTGAAATGGGCACATCGCACGTACGAACATCTGGTGAACAGCCCCAAACGCGAGTTGAAAATTTTCACTGAGCGTGAAGGGGGGGTGCAACACTCTAGTTTTGATAACAGTATCAATGCAGGCCAATACATTGCGGATTGGGTTGCAGAGACGCTGGCTGGGCGTACGGCCTGAGTAAGGGCGGACATAGATCGGATTTTAGCAAGCTATGTGCCCACCGTCAGAGTAAAATTTATGGTGGGCATCCCTTCCGTCGAGCAGTTACGGGTAGGAGGAGGCTTCCAGTTGGCGATAGCCGTGAGACCACGGAGAACCTTCAGCGGAGCCTAACTATCTATATCGGGCCCGTAACGGAACTCCTTTTGATGCCAAGGGCAGAATGGATGATGTAGCGTTGGGTGAGGGTTTGGCCCCCCTGACATTTGACCTTGTCAAGTCCCCGGAACGTCTCTCGATGCAGGGCCGCATCCGGCGCTTCGATTTCCTGGCGCTGCCAACTCAATAATCCGTCCACTCCATCACCCCGACAGTTTGGCCATCTCGGTTTCGGAATACTATTGTGCCCTCCGTCTACTCTCTGGCACCGACCACCATCATGTATAGGCGGCTACGATGCAGAGTCTGCTCCTGAACGACGAGATTGCCGCGATCTTTAATCTGGGGCGCCAGGTGCAAACCGCATGAGCGGGCTCTCTGCGTGCGTCAGCCAGTGCGTTGAACCCGCTGGGTCTGCTGTTCTCCCTTTCGCAGTCGCTCTTTCAGTTGCTTTTTAGGCGGCATTTCGTTAAATGAACGGAAGCTTCTGCGTCCACTCACGACAGCGTGGGGATGGAGCCTAGTGATTGGTGAGAATCAGGGAGATGAGGCTGGCCCAAAGCGGTCTTAAGATAGAGGATGGTCTGACCGGAGAATATCCTCTCTAACAATTCAGTTGTACGCATTGCGATATTGGTTTTCATCTTCATCTGAGCTGCAACTGGTCCGAGTAAAGTTACTACCAACCTTGCACTCTCACTGAGTCAATATCTTGATTATCTATAGACCAGCTTTGTTTACGCATGGCTCTGCGTTGCGCCATGTTGCCCGGATGATGGGGGCGAGCGGAGTGGGGCTGTTGGCCACATTCTTGGCAGACTTTTTTACCGTGATTTACGTTTCCCAGCTGAGTCAGCCTGTACTGGTTGGCGCTGTGGGTCTAGCCAAAACCTTGGTGTTTTTGAACGTTGCCTTTTGCTCTGGATTGGTAATTTCTGCGGGTGTCCTGCTGTCGAAGGCGATAGGTGAGTCCGGGTCTAGGGTGCACAGTCATCTCATTGCACATTTGCTCTTCCTGGCTTTTCTGTTCTCCCTTTTTATTGTCTTGCTGGAGACTATGGCGTTCTCGCGCCTGACACAGTGGGTTGGAGCGGATACGGAGACGGTAGATGCCGCGAAAAACTTCGGATGGATGGCCCTGGCGTCCTGTCCTCTGCTCGCAGTCTCCCAGACATGCAGTCAGGTGCTGCGTGCTAGTGGGGAGGTCGGGCGGGCGGTTGGGGTACCGCTTTCAGGTGCTTTGTCTTTAGCAATAGCTGATCCCATTTTTATCTTTGGCTTTGAAATGGGGCTCGAGGGCGCAGGTGCCGCGCTTGCGCTGTCCGCGACTATCTCTCTGGCCTGCGGAGTGTGGTTTTTAAAGGGCGCTGGTGGAATCTACAAGCCCCAGAAGGGCGCGTTACTGGAGCATCTCCGACAAATTTTGCCAATAGCTTTGCCTGCAACCCTCGGCAACCTCGCTACGCCCATAAGCCTCACTTACCTCATGACCATCCTGGCGACAATGGGCGCATCTGCAATGGCGGGCATGGCGGTTATGGATCGTGTAATGCAGTTCGCTTATTGTTTTTACTTCGCAATACCTAGTGCGTTGGTACCCATCCTTGGCCAGAACATGGGTGGTGGCCATTCCGCCCGCGTGTTGGCGACGCTCAAGAGTGCAATGGCGCTGGTGGTTGTCTATGGTTTGACCGTCTGGTTCGCGGTAAGCCTTCTGGCTCCCTTGGCGGTTCACCATCTGAACCTCGAGGGGGCTGCGGCAGAAATGTTTGGTGCATTTGGTCGTGCCGGGGCTGGGCTATGGATCATTTTTGGGTTGGACTTCGTAGCTCAGGCGATTTTTCTCACGATGGGTCAAGCCCGGTGGGTGCTTATCTTTGCATGGGTCAGGGGTACGTTGGGAACCTTCCCTTTTGTTTACCTAGGCGCACAATGGCAGGGCGCCCCGGGCGCCTTGATGGGGCTGTGGTGTGGGAACGCGTTGGTGTCGATCCTCTCGATTTGCATGGCGTGCTACGTGTGCCGGCGAACGCTCAAGGGGATATGATGATGGCCGAATGCAACTCATCGCGTTCTCAATGCAAGTTTTAGTGTTAAAGGATCCTATGGACACGAACACAACATCTGACGAGGGGATGGAGCTGAACGCACCGAAACGCCGGCGAGCTCCCAAGGGGGAGTTCCGGCGAGCAGCGCTGTTGGACGCTGCGACCTTGATCATTGCTCGGGATGGTTATTACGCGGCGTCTTTACGTGACGTCGCAGACATTGCGGGTATCAGCGCAGTAGGCCTTCTGTATCACTTTCCTAACAAGCCGGCTCTCCTGCAGGCCCTCATTGAGCGGAGAAACAGCCGTGATTCGGAAAGGTTCTCCAAGCTCGGCATTGAGCCGTCTCTTGATGGTTTTGTGGCGTTTCTACGCGCGAGCATGGCGATGAGTGTAGAAAGTGAAAGTGAATGTAGGGCTTCGGTCATGATCAATGCCGATAGCCTGTCAGAAAAGCACCCTGCATTTCCTTGGTATCAGGAGAAATTCCTCACCATTCACGAGTACGCTGCTACCCATCTGTCATCCTTGAAGGTAGCGGGCCAGATTCGCGACGATGTCGATCTCGCCTCGCTCGCTCAAGAAATATTTTCCGTCATGGACGGGATTCAGATTCAGTGGCTTAGAAGCCCTGACCGAGTCGATGTCATGAAGGTCTTTGATACCTACCTTGAGCGCCTAGTCAGGGATATCAGGCCAGATAGTGCCAATCATTCCTAGATGGAGCAACGCTGGGTGGTGGGCTTTGGGCTCAGCCAGGGTGCTAACAGTAGAAGCCCGCGCTGGGTGGGCGGTGAGGCTGCGGATGTGCAGGGTGAGTTCAAGCATTCGCGCTGATCAGTCGTCGGTGAGCTGACCCAGAGCTGGGACTTGCAGGCTGAAAGGGTAATTTGGCGGGCATTACAACCAGGCGCTATCTCGTTCTAGAGGGGCGCGGGCTGCTTTGGGTGGTAAAAAATCCGGCAGCAGAAGATACCCTGCCGCCGGCAAACGAACCAGACTCGTCCTTGAGTCTGGTGAGGTCTTAGTAGGTTTGGGCAGCCGAGACCTGAACCGCTTTGCGCAACGGCGTTGGCAGTGGATTACTGTCGCGGGTGGTCAACTGCTCAGGGTAAAGGGTGGTAAGGGTTTGAGTCAGTGGAAGCTCTTGAGAGCTAGAGCCGACTCGAATTTTGTACTTCCCAGCATCCACATTCCAGCTGGCGGTATTGTCCACGTAGTAAGCTAGGGAGCGCGCGTCGACCGGAATACTCACAACCTTGCTCTCACCGGGCTTCAAATACACTTTGGTGAAGCCCTTGAGTTCCCTGATAGGGCGGTCAACAGCTGGCTTAACGGGCTGAATATAGAGCTGTGCTACTTCGAAACCAGCCTTGTCACCGGTGTTGGTGATGGTGAACTTCACATCCACCGTCGCGCCCGGAGTCATGACGTTGCTGGAGAGATGCAGATCGCTGTAGCTGTATGTGGTGTACGAGAGGCCGAAACCAAACGGGTAGAGCGGCTTGGCGTGCTTCTTGTTGTACCCACGGTAACCTAGGTAGATCCCCTCGCTGTAGGTCATATCTGTTAGCGCATTGTCACCCAGATAGAGCTTTGGATCAGGATAGGAGGCGTAGGTAGGGTTGTCCTCAATGCGCTTGTCGATGGTGAATGGAAGCTTGCCGGACGGGTTGACCTTGCCGTACAGAATTTCAGCCAGCGCTTGCCCACCTTGCTGACCTGGGAACCAGGCATGTAGCGTGGCGCCAACCTTCTTGGCCCAAGGCTGCATGTTCAAGCCACCACCACCGTGCATCACTACGATAGTATTTGGGTTCGCTTTGGCTGTCTTGCCAATCAGGTCAGCTTGATACTCAGGCAGTTCGTACTTGAGGTCAGAGGACTCACCTTCATACTCAAAGCTGCTGCCGACAGCAACGACCACAGCATCATACTTGGCGAGATCTGCAGGAGGCGTGAGCGATGCCCAGCTCATTTGAACACCCGCCAGACCGCCCAAAACGGTAGTGAAGTTGCCTTCCAAGCGACGATACTCAAGCTTCACATCATAGGTTTTACCAGCGATGAGTTTGTGCGTCTTACCGGACGTAGTCAGCGCATTGAGCAGGTCAAAGGAGAGCGCCTTCCCGTCACTTTCCACCACAAGCTCGTTGTTTACCCACAGCTTGTAGGGGCCGTCTGCACGTACCTTGAATACATGCGGGCCAGTAATCGTTGGCTTCACGGTTGTGGTAAAGCGTGCCGAAAACGCGCCAGGCGTTGGGGAGAAACCACTGACGCTGGTGGTGCCAGCATTGGTGATGTTGTTGTTGCTCGTCCAGTTCAGGTTTACGCCAGGCTCAATGCGCGTGACGGCTGGAGAGCCGGCGAAGTCAGCGTTGTTGAAGTATTCGGCCTTGACGCCACTATTGCTGACCTGAGAATTCCCGGCACTTGGTTGGTACCAGGCGGATGCTTTGGGGTTGAGGCTCAGTTCAGGCAGATACTCGACGTTCTTCAGATTCGAAGAAAGCTGTTGCAGGCCGCTGAGTTCGGTGACGTATGTGTTGGGCGTCGCATTGCCAGTACCAAACGGGGAGGCCGGTGCTTGCAGGGCCAGGTCACCAATCACTGCGATCTTTGCCGATTTCGACAGGGGCAGAAGTGGCTTGCCCTCGGAAGTATTTTCGTTGCGCAGCATGACGATCGATTCACGCGCCATGTTGAGCGATGCACGTGCTCCGTACTCAGGGTGCTCCAAAGGCTGCGCTTTGTTGAGACCTTTATCGAAACCGTAGCTCACCATGCCTCTGAGGTTGCGACGGGCTTTGTCGTCAATGACGCTCTGGTGAAGCTGTCCGCTCCAGACATAGGGCATCAGCTTTGCTTCAGTAAACTGAAGGCCTGAAGGCATGTCGATGTCTGTTCCCGCCCAGGCGCCTTTGAAGGCGTCTTGAACAGAGTTAAAGTCACTCATCACGAAGCCCTGAAAGCCCCATTCGCCTTTCAGTACGTCAGTGATCAGATGGTGGTTTTCGCACGCATAGTCGCCATTGATCTTGTTGTAACCGCACATGATCGACGCGATGTTTGAGTTCTTCACCATCGATTCGAAGCCAGGCATGTACATCTCGCGCAAGGTGCGCTGATCCACATGGATGTCGACGTAGTGCCGGTTCGCTTCCTGTTCGTTCGCGATGTAGTGCTTGCCGGAGGCTTGAATGCCCTGAGCTTGAATACCGTTTGTGACCGCTGGAGCCAAAACGGCGCCGAGGAACGGATCTTCGCCGCTTAGGTATTCCGCTGCGCGACCGCCGTATGGAGTCCGGTACAAATTGACGCCCGGTGAAAGCATTTGCTGTCCACCTGCGATCCGAGTCTCGTAACCGATAGCCAGACCAAATTCTTTGGCCCGGTTGACGCTCCATGTCGCCGACAATGCCGTCTGCGAAGGATACTGTGCGCCGAAGGTAGCATTGTTGACGTGCACGCCATGGGAGGAATCGTAGGCTACGGTTCCTGGCATGCCAAAACGGTTCAGGACGGGGATCATGTGCCCGTCATCAACTCTCGAGAAGTTAATTTTCTCAGACAGCGTCATGTTGTCCAAGACTGCACCAACGCGTGCTTCGACCTCATTGCCGGTCATGGGCGTGGTGGCCGCAAGGCCGGTGTTGGCCTGAATGACTCCAAAAGCCAGCAAGCTTAGCCCTAGTGTGTGTTTGATAGCTAGCAAGGGGTTTGTCCTTAACTGAGATGATCGAGTGGTTGGCGGTTTCACTGATCTAGCGACTGGGTCGGGGCGTCTTCTGTATCGATCGGAGCGTCCATGACGTTGACAGAGCCCTCCTGTTTGGAAGGCGCGATATCGGCTGCCCCAGAAATCTGATCACGCTTCAGCTCGACTTGCTCTCTAAGTTTTTGGTCTGCGCCATTGGATGGCTGAGTCGTTGGCTCGATTGCCAGCGCAGATAAACTCTGGGCGCACAGAAACAATGCGCCTACTACAGGCAACAACGGTCGCTTCATGGTTGGATCTCTGAATGGATTTTTTTGAAAAGTTACACCGCGCAGAATGCCGGGTACCTATGGCGGGGCAGATAGTAGGGTTATCAATATTAAAATTACAACTGTTTCGCCCCAAAAAACTGCAAGCGTGCATGTGATATCAATATGCCTTCAGTTGCGATGATGTTGCAGGTTTTTTGTTAGCGGGCGGTAGGGTTTGACGCTGGTTAAGGGGCCTCTTAAGCATGAAAATGTCTGTAAAAATGAATTTATAGATATAAATCACCAATTCAGATTGATATTATAGTTAATTCTGCTCTTTTTGCTAAACTAATATAGCATTCAGTTTTTTGCTCTGGTAACCTTGCTCGGCGCTGGTCTGTATATGCCAGGTGCGAAAAACTTACTTATGCTTTCGGCGAGCGCTGTTGTGTCTTGCCGGGGGTTTCTTTTGACTATTTAAATATATGGCAGGGTGTGCCTTAGCCTGGGTTGGTGGCTATTGCTATATCCGATATTTGTAGGGTGAGTGCATCTTATGTTCGGAAACAACTCGCCCTTTAGCGTCCCTGTCCAGTCAGAAATTTGCAATTGGCTAGTCGAGAACGGTGCTTTGAAACCGTCCGATTTAAACCGTGCCCGTAAACTCTGTCAGGCTGAGGACGGGCATGAGCAGGAAGTGCTGCGAGCACTTCTGAGGCTCGGCAGTGTTAACGATGATGAAGCGTGTGACGCCTACGCCGCGCTGATGAAAGCACCGCGCCTCGCTCTCGCTGATGCGCTGTTGAGTGCCCAGGACATTCAGGTCGGCACTGAGCGTTTCATGCGGCACTACGGTGTCGCAGCCATCGGTCTGGATGAACATCGCTTGGTGGTCGCTGCCCGTCCTCCGTTGACTCGGTATTCACTAGGCGCGATGGCATACCTGAGTCGAAGAGAGGTGACTCCTGTCATTGCTACCTCCGGGGAGCTTGATGTTCTGCTCGATCAGGCATCTGGCGAGAGCCGCTCAGCGATGGGGGCTCTCGTCGAGTCCTTGGAACAGGATGATGTACATCACGATGACATTGAGCATCTAAAGGATCTCGCATCAGAAGCGCCGGTGATCCGGATTGTGAATCTGATCTTGCAGACAGCGGCGGAGCTTCGAGCATCCGATGTTCACGTGGAGCCTTTTGAAGACAGGCTACAAGTGCGTTATCGCGTGGACGGCCTTTTGGTTAACGGAGAGGCTCTTCCCGCGAGCCAGGCTGCAGCGATCATCTCTCGCCTCAAGATCCTTGCTCGTCAGGACATCGCAGAGCGACGTCTACCCCAAGATGGCCGAATCATGCTCCGCATACAGGGTCGCGAGCTCGACCTTCGGGTATCGACAGTGCCCACGAGTTTTGGAGAGTCCGTGGTCATGCGACTACTGGATCGGGAGACGATCAGTTTCGACTTCCCGACGCTGGGGATCGATGGACAGCGACTTGAGACCCTCCTTGGCTTGTTGGAACGACCGCATGGGATTTTGCTTGTCACAGGCCCTACTGGCTCGGGTAAAACCACGACTCTTTACACTGCGCTTTCTCGTCTCAATACCGCCGAGAAAAAGATAATCACGGTTGAAGATCCTGTTGAGTATCAGCTCGCAGGAATCAATCAGATACAAGTGAAACCGGCCATCGGGTTGAGCTTCCCCAGCGCTTTGCGCTCGATTGTTCGTCAAGACCCGGACGTGATCATGATTGGTGAGATGCGTGATTTGGAAACGTGCCGGATAGCTATTCAATCGTCGCTGACGGGTCACCTGGTTCTCTCGACACTGCACACGAACAGCGCTGCGGCAAGTATCACCAGGCTGCTGGATATGGGGGTTGAGCACTACCTCATCGCGTCGACGCTGCAGGGAATACTGGCACAGCGGTTGGTTCGCAAGTTGGATCCTGCAACTCGGATCGCCTTTGAAGCTCCGGACGAATTGATTGCGCAACACCGCCTTGACCTGCTCACAGATGCACGGCCAATTGTGCTGTATCGACCGGACGAGTCAGCTGCAGGTGGTGGTTATGTGGGGCGCAGCGCAATCACAGAGTTGCTCGTAATGAACGATGAGTTACGCACATTGTTGATGCGGCAAGCCGATGCCAGGGAGCTGGAAGATGCGGCTTCCAGGAACGGTCTCATCACGTTGTACCGTGATGGTCTTCGCCAGGCACTCGCGGGTATCACGTCTCTCGAGGAAGTCATGAGGGTCGCGCGCAATGACTGAGGCGAGGTCTTTTTCCTACAAGGTCTTGGATGCTGCTGGGAAAGAACACCGCGGCAATGTAGAGGCCGTGTCGGAGCAGTCCGCCGTCCAGCAGTTACAGGCCAGAGGCTTGTTGGTACTGCAGGTAGAGACTGGTCACAGGAGCGCTTTCACAGCTCGGACTAAAAAGCTGCTCTCCGGTGCTGTCTTGGTCACTTTTACTCAACAGCTGGCGACCCTCTTAGGCGCTGGGCAACCTCTTGAGCGCGCGCTCAATACCCTCGGCAATCAAGCAAATGAAAAACGTCGTGGATTAGTTAATCGAATACGCGAGCAGGTGAAAGAGGGTAAGCCGCTTTCAGAAGCACTGCGTGAAGAGGGGCAGTTCTCCCCACTCTACGTAAGCCTTATCCGCGCGGGTGAGGCCGGTGGAGCGCTTGAGACGGCGATGGAACAGCTTGCGGCCTACCTAGAGCGGTCACACAAGCTACGAGCCGAGGTCATCAACGCCCTCATTTATCCTGCATTTCTAGTCTTCGGAGTGGTCGGGGCGCTTGCCTTGCTTTTGGCATATGTAGTCCCCCAATTTGTTCCCATTTTTGCAGACTTGGGCGTCCCGATCCCCTGGATCACGCAAGCCATTCTAGGGCTCAGCGAACTGCTAAGCAGCTATGGACTGATCATGTTGATCGCGGTGGGGTTCGCGGTCTGGATGCTGGTGGCTGGACAAAGAACTGACGCTCGGCGCGTGCGCCAGGATCGATGGCTATTGCGGCTGAGAGTGATTGGCCCGCTGTCGCAAAAGCTAGAGGCGGCGCGCTTCGCTCGCACATTGGGCACGCTCTTGGAAAATGGGGTGCCGTTGCTTCAAGGGTTGATCATCGTTCGGCAAGCAACCTCCAACGTCGCGATCCGAGCCCTTTTGGAGCAGGCCACTGAGCACGTGAAGGGTGGAGGAACGCTAACCGAGGGGATTAGTGATCAGCGGTTACTTCCTGAACTGGCCGTCCAAATGATCGAAGTTGGTGAGCAATCCGGGAAGCTCAGTTCGATGCTTATCAAGGTCGCCGACACCTTTGATGTAGAAGCCAAGCGCGGGATCGACCGTATCTTGGCGGCATTGGTGCCCACTCTGACGGTCGTTATGGCTGGGATGGTGGCACTGATAATGCTCGCCATCATGCTGCCACTGATGAGCCTGACCAGTAATATCTGAGGAATAGTTGATGAAATCGCAAAAGAAAGCACGCCGTCAGGCTGGGTTTACGCTGCTCGAAATGCTTGCCGTTATTGTCTTGCTGGGGATTGTTGCCACGATCGTGGTACGGCAAGTCGGTGGTAACGTCGACAAAGGCAAGTTTGGTGCCGGCAAGGCACAGTTGGCCAGCTTGAGCATGAAGATCGAGAACTACACCCTTGATGTTGGCACCCCTCCTCAAACCCTGGAAGCACTGGTGAAAAAACCTGGTAGCGCCACTGGCTGGGTCGGGCCTTACGCGAAGAAATCGGATTTGAAGGATCCGTTCGGCCACGCATTTGGCTACAAATATCCTGGTGAGCACGGGAGCTTTGACCTGATTTTTTACGGTCAAGATGGCCAGGCTGGCGGTGACGGCTACAGGGCAGACGTGGGTAGTTGGGAGTGAGGTTGAACCGGTCGCGCTTTCGAAGTCGTGGTTTCACGCTTTTCGAAATGCTCGCGGTTGTTGCACTGATAGCAGCTGCGATGGTCGTACTGAGTATCGGTATAGGGCGATATCAGCACCGACTCGCTGAGGATAAAGCACTCACTGCCATGGTTCAGGCGCTGCGCGCTGCGAGAGTTCAAGCGATCGTTTCGGGCCAACCGGCCACGGCTCAGTTCGGCCTAATCGCGCGTTCAATCAAGGGGCCCGGACAACCAACGAGGCAGTGGCCTGAGGGTTGGCAGGTTCAGCTCAACACGGCTCAGGGATTGGGCGAAAGCTATCAGTTCTTTCCCGATGGCAGCGCGAGCGGCGGAAACTTGACCATCACTGGGCGCGGGCGCCATTGGCGGATTGATATCAATTGGCTTACGGGCGTAGTGCATCTCAGGAAGCTGCCATGAAGCGGCAGCGCGGCTTTACGCTGCTGGAGACACTTGCTGCCTTGGCCGTTCTCGCTATCTGCGCGACCACCATTATTGGTGGGGTGAGCCAGGGAGCGGCTAGCATGCGTCGCCTCGCTGTGAGCAACCAGCTAGATCAGGCAGGGAAGTCGTTGATGGATGCGCTGACCGCCAGCCCGCTGACCGTCGGCCGGCAGGATGGATACCTGAATGACATCAGGTGGTACAGCAACATCGCCCTCATCCCTTCAGCTCACACCACTCTAGAACTCTACCGCATCGACCTCACGCTGGAGGCGAGCAAGCGCAAGATTCGTTTGAGCACACTTCAAGCCCGAGTGGGTACTACCCGCAAATGAACCGCCAAGATGGTTTTACCTTGATTGAGATACTGATCGTCCTGAGCCTACTGACAGTGCTGCTGGTACTCGTTGGCACCCTCATCATTGGCGTAAATCGCAGTCTCGTGAAAGTCGAAGTTTTCGGCGCTCGGCTTGATGAGCTGAGAGCGGCTCAGCAGTACCTGCGTGGCTCGATTAGCCAGGCGTTACCTATCGCTGTCGCAGGGGATGGCCCTACTGTGCGTTTTGCTGGCGACACATCTTCGGTGGTTTTTTTCGCGCCGCTGCCAGATTCAGTAGGAGGAGGGCTTTTCCAGCAGCACATCAGCTTTAGCGATCAGCGCTTGGTGGCTAAGTTCGCACGCCTGCAGGTGGATGAGCTTCAAGCGGTTGGGGAATCCCAAGTACTCATCAAGGATGTCGAAAGTTTTAGTTTCAGTTTCCGCGGTACCTCCCCGCAGGGTAAGGACAGCGGATGGCAGGGCACGTGGCCGTGGCCTGAACGGCTGCCCAGAGAGGTTCGGATTGACGCACGTTTGGGAGGGCCGGTTTCGTGGGTGACCCAAAGTGTTCGTTTGCGTCTTGATCTCGGTAGCGGTTCGTTATCTCAATGACGCGGCAGAGGGGTATGGCGCTGCTTTTAGTGCTGGGCGTATTGGCAGTTCTAGCAACCTCGCTAGGGGTCATTGCGGGGACGGTACGACTTCATCAATTCCAGGCCAGGTACCAGATGCAGCAGACGCAAGCAGGTCTTGCCGCTGAGGCCGGTATCACACTCGCAGTCATGGGGCTTCAAGCGCTAGGGCCTGGCAATCCCTGGAAGAGCAACGGTGAGGTTCATCATCTGGAATTTGATGACTCGAGACTGTCCGTGAGCGTGAGAAGCGAGCGAGGCAAGCTCGACCTCAATAGTGCAAGCGCTGATGACATTAAGGGAGTTCTGATCGCCTGTGGATACGGGGGGCAACAAGCTCAACAGGTGGCTCAGTCATTAACTCGCAAGCGCGAGGATGCGCCACTGCGTACGCTTGAAGAATTCCGCGAATTCTCAAGGTTGTCGTACTCCCTGTTTGAGTGCGTTTCACCACTGATCACAGTGTGGTCAGGGGAAACGAGACCCGATGCCAGTCTTGCGAATCCAGTGCTACTGCGAGCTCTGGGAATCAGGCCGATGGACGCTGCCCCGGGGAATGAGGGGCGGGTTTTCACTATAACGAGCGAGGCCACCTTACGCGGTGGAGGGCATACCTCCTTGCAGGTCACTCTAATGCTTACGACTGAAACAGTGGGGGCAAAACCGTACCGCGTTTTGCGTTGGAAAGAATGAATACAACATTAAAGAATTGGATCGAACTGTCGGCTGTTCGTTGGAGGCTGGCAGTGGATAGATGGCGGCGGAGCTTGCTTCGGCGCTTAATGTGGGCGTGGATGCGAGAGTTGCATGGAATGCTTCCAGCTCGCGTTCAACAAACGCTTGCGTCCCGATCCAAGCACCAGATAGCTGTCTGGCCAGCGTTAGAAAACCTTGATCTTCGCCGGCCTGTGCATCTGCGATTACCACCCGACCATGTCATCGTCGAGCAACTCAAGCTACCGATTGCGGCAACTCGTAACTTGAGCAAAGTCTTGTCGTTTGAGATAGACCGCTACACGCCCTTCAGCCTCGACCAGGTTCAGTACGGCGCCCGAATCACGGGGCAGCACGGGGAGCAGGCGGCAGTGTTACTGGTGGCAATCAGCAATGACCGTTTGAATGAGATCGCGGAAGAGTGCCTGGTGAAAGGATTCGCACTCGGTTCGATCCGCGCCCTTGACCCATCCGGTGCGGTTCTGGACGTAGATCTTCTTCCACATGAGCAAAGGCCAAGACTCTCTTCCCATCAAGCCATGCACCTGGCACTCATTCCCTTAGCCGGGCTGCTGATAGTGGCTCTGTTGGCAATGTCTCTTCATAAGCACAGTGTCAAAGTCGAGCGCATGCAGCAGGAGGTGGCAAAACAGCGTCTGCGTGTGAAAGAACTCAACAAAGCACGGCAAGAACTGATCAACACGCAAGGCGCGGCGACTTACTTGGCGCGCTTGCGGATTGCCCAGCCCCCAGTGACCCATCTTCTGGCCGAGCTTACAACGTGTCTGGGCGACGACACCTGGCTTGAGCAGCTCGAGTTAACGGCCAGCGGAGAGCTGACGTTGAGCGGCCAAAGCCCTCGCTCAAGTGAGCTTATTTCCCGTGCACGCACATGTCGCCAACTCTCGCAGGTCGAGTTTCGGGGAGTTATTCAGCCTGATGCCAAGACAGGACATGACCGCTTTTCCTTGAGTGCCAAGATCAAGACGGGGGTGGACAATGCGTCGATCAATGAGCGTACGTGAACGGCGCCTTGCTTCGCTGATTGCTTTGATGCTGCTGATCTGGACACTCGGATCGGTGGTTCAAGCGTGGATACTCGCCCCGTTTCTCAGCTTGATCGAGGAGTCGGCCTCCTTGGAGCAGCAGCATCAACATTATGCTCGGGCTATATCTCAGGCGCCTGCATTGATGGCCTCCCTTGAGCAGGCCCGTAAAAATCCAATTAATCAAAAGAGCCTTCTGTCTGCACCTGACCCTGGTTCGGCTGCGGCCGAGCTAATGCAGTTGGCGGTCGATCGAGTCAACGCGCAGGCCTCTAACGGGCCTGGCTGCAGTGTCAGTCAGCGGATGCCAATCATTCCTGAGCAAGAGAAAGGTTTGGCTTACAGGCAGGTGAAGGTGAGCTTGACGCTTGATTGTGGGACAGAACCGCTAACGCGATTCTTTCAAGCGCTTGAGTACGGTCAACCTGCAATATTTATCGAGTCGCTCAGCATCAATCGACCCTCGTCGTCGCCCTCTGAAGGCCCAGGGAAGTTGAGGGTACAAGTACTGCTCCGCAGCTATCTTTCTGGGGCGGCGAGTGAGGAGGTGACTCTGGAATGAAGCTCGCACACACCAGATCACCCCTTCTTATCGGCAATGTTGTGCTCCTCTTGGCCTTGGTCTGGATGTCATTAGGAGATAACGCTGAAATCGAATGGCCCGTGGGTTCTATCCGTGAAATGCCAAAGGAAAAAGCTCCAGAACCGCTCCAGCCTCCGAAATCCAGCATGGAGCAAGTAGAGGTGGTGTGGCAGCGACCCCTTTTCAGTCCCAGTCGCACACCAGATGCAGCTCGTGCTTCAGCCGCACCGGATCAACTCGTCGGTTTAACTTTGACCGGCACGGCAGCATATGGGGAAGACCAGTGGGCGTTTTTGCGTCTGAAAGATGATCGTTCGATCAAGATAAAAGTAAACGACTCACTACAAGGCGGCTGGACACTGAGCCAAGTAACTCCCAATAGCGCCACTTTCAAGCGTAATGGCCAGACGCAAGTGATCTCAATCCCGGTTCGCCGCTTACCTGCGCCGTCGCCGCTTCTTAAACTTCCACTGCTACCCACACGATGAAAAAAACCTCACGATTAGCCCCTGCTTCAACCGCAATCCCGTTGCAAAATTCCTTACTATCACTGGGTGTAGCCATCGCGCTCGTTGGATGTGCGGGTATTCCCCATGAGCTAAAAAGTGACGAGGCGCTGATGCAGGAAGCGCTAACAGGCACTGATAACCGCCAAGCTGGCGTCGAAGCTGCTGTGCTGACGGAGTCAGTCAGGGCTGAGCCTCAGACAGTAAAGCCGACTACTAGAATCAAGGTTGGTACTCAACAGTTCGTGAGGCCTAAAAAATTGGGTAGGAGTGCTTCCGCGGTTGAGGATGGGGAGTTTATGTTCAACTTCACAAGTCAGCCCATCGACGCGGTCATCAACTCGATTATGGGTGATCTGCTACATGAAAGTTACAGCATTGCCCAAGGCGTAAAAGGTAGCGTGAGCTTCTCGACGTCTAAGCCGGTAAATAAAAAGCAAGCGTTGTCGATCTTGGAGACTCTTCTTTCCTGGACGGATAACGCAATGATCCATCAGGGGGGGCGATACGTCGTTCTTCCCGCAGCTCAAGCAGTCGCTGGAAAACTGGTGCCTGAAATGCCCGTGGCCCAGCCCTCTAACGGGCTGTCAGCGCGGCTTTACCCGCTCCAGTACATATCAGCAACCGAAATGCAAAAGCTGCTAAAACCTTTCGTACGAGAGAATGCTTTTCTGCTCGTTGATCCCTCTCGGAATGTGGTGAGTCTTGCTGGAACTCCCGACGAGCTTGCTAATTACCAGGATACCATTGACACGTTTGACGTGGATTGGCTGAAAGGTATGTCAATCGGAGTCTACGCACTCCAGCATGCATCCGTCGAAGAGCTGATGCCGCAATTGCAGAAGATTTTTGGGCCTGACAGTGGAATGCCACTGTCTAGTATGGTGAAATTTCTTCCCAATGAGCGAACCAACTCCATCGTAGCATTCTCTTCACAGCCTGCTTATTTGCAGGAGGTGGGGGACTGGATCAAGGCCATCGATGAAGGGGGAGATAATGTCCCTCAGTTGTACGTCTACGACGTTCGAAACATGAAGGCAACTGACCTGGCTCGCTACCTTAGACAGATTTATGGGACTGCTGCGGTCAGTGATGAGGGCCCGGCCAAAGTCGCGCCGGGATTACGTACGACCAACCTTTCAACGCTCAACGGAACGACGAGCGGAATTGGTAATGCAGCGGGTACAGCCTTGGGGAGCTCGACCGGGGAGATGATGGGGGCAAACCAAGGCGAAAGTGACGATCTAGAACCTTCCATGGAAGAAGAGGGCGGAGATGAAAGCTCATCCGATGCTACCGCGAACGGTCAGGATGGGCGATCACTGGAAGAGAGCGTGCGGATCACCGCACAGAAGAGCACCAACCAGCTCCTCGTTAGAACTCGACCCGCTCAATGGAAGGAGATCGAGTCCGCTATCAAGCGATTGGACAATCTTCCAATGCAGGTGCAAATTGAAACGCGCATCCTTGAAGTCAAGCTTACCGGTGATCTAGATCTCGGTGTTCAATGGTACTTGGGGCGGTTGGCTGGGAACTCAGGAGATCCTGCTGTAGCCAATGCACCAGGCGGACAAGGCGCACTGGGCGCCGGCGGAGTAGGCCTGGGAGCTGCCGACTCCTTATTTTACTCGTTTGTTAGCAACAACCTTCAAGTAGCGCTCAGAGCCCTTGAGACAAATGGAAAAACACAGGTGCTATCTGCGCCTTCGCTGGTGGTCATGAATAACCAGAAAGCACAGATTCAAGTGGGCGATAATATTCCGGTTAATCAGACAACTATCAACACAACGAATGCGGACACCACGCTGAGCAGTGTTGAATACGTTCAGACAGGCGTGATTTTGAATGTGGTTCCGAGAATTAATCCAGGCGGTCTGGTATATATGGATATCCAGCAGCAAGTGAGCGATGCTGATGTCACGGGCGTTACCGCTGCTCAACCTAACCCGCGTATTTCCACCCGATCCGTCTCAACACAAGTGGCGGTGCAGAATGGTCAAACGGTGCTCTTGGGCGGTTTGATTCAACAGAATAATGCTGAATCGACGTCTAGCGTGCCGGGCTTATCACGTATTCCTGGATTAAAATGGCTCTTCGGATCGACGTCGAAAAGCCGAGGTCGAACGGAGCTGATTGTTCTTATCACACCAAGAGTAGTAGTCAACGCCGATCAAGCCCGCCAGGTTACCGCCGCCTACCGCCAGCAGATGCAGTTGCTCAAGTATGCCCAATGCGGCAATTCGAAACCGGACTGCTCTGACCGAGCGACGCCTTGACTGACTTTCTCCGACAGGCAGTTTGCTATCCAAATTTGTCTATCGGAGAAGTGGTTGCCGATCACTGCGGAAGAATTTCGGGAGATTGACCAGTCCCACGCTTGAAAAAATCTTCGGCACTAGCGAGAGGGTGAATGTTTCTGACGTAAGATAGGGTCAGCGAACTGAATTGATATGTTCGTCCTTGGAGCTAGGCTTTTGATCAGTCCGATGGTTAGGCACTGAAGTGCTGCGCGGTCTATTTCGCTAATCCTAGCTCTTTGGCAATCTTAGATTCACCTCATGGGAAAAATTTAATCATACTAATTCAGGGTCGTGTAGCTGTAAGTCGCATAATGTATGTTCAGGTTTGTATTCGGCGGCTGGTGCAAATCCTGCGTGTTTTTGGCGTTCGTAAGCAAAAGTCTGGATTTTAACTATGCACATTTGATTTTATTTGCTGGAGTTGGAAGAATCGCTTCTATATGCGCTCCCAGTTTGTGCCATGCCTCTTTTTTCTCCTTGGCATAGTCATAATGAAGATAATGCCGGCGTACCTTTGAGCCTCCTAGCACATGATTCTGGCAGCGATCAATGATGTCCAGTGTCACTCCTAGCTCCTGCATCATGGTCGCTCCTGTACGACGCAGATCGTGTGGGGTCCATTCGCCCTTGTTACCTTGACTTAGAACCAGCGAATCGTCGTGATGGCGGCCAGATAGAGGCTTGCTGCGATTCTTGAAGCAGCATTGCCGGTCCCCGATCAGCTTGCTCACTGTTTTGGTGTCCACATGACTCCTTTCGTCCTTGCTGGGGAAGCAGAAGGGAGTGTGGCCGGTTTGTTCTCTAAGAAGTTTGAACTGGTTCAGCGCGAATGTTGAAAGGAACACATGGTGATCCTGCCGTTTACCCTTATGGCCTTTAGTGGCTTCAGCCGGGACGAACCAAGTGCCTCTCACCAGATCGACATGTCGCCATTCAGATTTCAAGAGTTCGCCAATTCGGCAGAGCGTGCTCAGGCAGATCCAGACCGCACATTGGACTCGGGAGTTCACGGGTCGGATGCCTGAATATTTTTGGCCAGCGGGGATGGCATTATAATCTTGTGCTAGACGAGAAAAAATCTGATGAAGTTCTCGGATTTCACCACTAGATAGAAGTCGATCGCGCTGCTCCTGATAGTCATGATCGAGTAATTTGTTTACGTCAATCAGATCTGCAGGATTTCCGTCGACCATCAAGGTGCGCCACGGTTTACGTTTCTCTGCCCACCGCAGCATCTGACTTATGTCCTTGCTGCGAATCACTACCGTTCGGTTTAGGCCGCGGGCTTTGATCGAGCGCAGTAGAGTAAGCAGATCTTTTTCTGTCAGGGTTCGAAGTGGCTTATCGCCAATACCGGGTAGCACGTCTTTGGAGAAGCTACGGCGCAGTTCTGCGTTGCCGTCCTGACGAGACACTCCGTCGCGCAGCCACGCTTCAAAGAGATCGGCAAATGTCTTGTTTTCTGCGGCCTGACGTTCGGCCTCAGCAATGGTTGCGGCAACTGCAGCTTGAGCCTCAATCTTAGATGCCTTTCGGGCGGTGGCGGGATCTATGCCTTTGTGGACACTCGCTTTCACTGCGTCTCGCTCAACTCGAATCTGCGCTAGCGATTTTTTTGGCCAACTGCCAAGTCGGTGGTCACGTTTGGCTCCACCCATCTTGAACTCAAAGCGGAACAAGGCTGTAACGCCGCGCACACCCGCACGAACTTTGGCAGTCAGACCACCCTCTTCGCGGAGCGTTTTGCCATCGTCGGCGGGGGTGAGTGCTTCGAGTTGCTTCACTGTAATCTTTGCCAATGTCTACCCCTAGCCAAGATCGATCACCTTGGAATTTTGCCCCACTTTTGCCCCACCGAATCGCCTGGCTAAGGGTGGAAGCTGGTGGACAGGAATAGATCATAATATAGTCCGTAGGCCCCGAATTTACTAGCTTGTATGCGATCTGTGACGAGCCACAGCATTCCATGGAAATACACTGGATAAGCGCATGGGGTGCAAGGGGTCGAGTGTTCGAATCACTCCGTCCCGACCATTATTGAAACGAAAAAGCCCAGTCGGAAACGACTGGGCTTTTTTGTTGGCGCCACATTGTGCTTTATGGAGAACGCATGCGGCCTCAACTCTCGTAGAGAGCGCTTGGCGGTTTTCTCATCCTCTGGAAACCGGCGGTTTTTCATGGAGCCTGGTCAAAAAACATTGGGCCTCTGCCTGAACTGAAGCCTTACTCAACCGAAGCTAAACCGTTCTCGATGCTTCGCAAGATACATCCGATTACCATCACTCAATCGGTTGATTGTTGTGAATTCGTCTAGCCGCAAAATATGACGTTCCGCTTTCTTCAGTTTGTCGCTAATAAGTAGTTCACCATTTTGCGAAAATGAGATCAGCCCCGAATCAAAAAGGCGATCGATGTGCGCAGCCAGAAGCAAGCCGTTATCAGTATCTAGGCGCTCAACGTTATTGGCTAGGCTCCATGCATGGATGTGAGAGGCAACCAGGAGATTTGGATTACCCAGACCGGTGAGGGCACACTTCCCATCCCAGCGACCTAGCAGCCCAGAGCGAAATGCCCCCTGACCGACCCTGGCTTCGATCAGCGCTGTTCTGGTTGTACTACTGACCTTTTGAGGTGAGCCTGAATCGATCAGGCTGTCCTCATAGTCGACTAGGATGCCAGCTTGCTCCAGCAAAAATTGACCTGCATCGGCAGGCAGTGAAGCCATGTAGATCTGGTTAATACCTTTCACACTGTTGAACAGGCGAGGCTGAGTCCGAGGGTCAAATTTTGCTATGTAGATC
The DNA here is from genome assembly GCF_056098905.1 of Pseudomonas sp. TSO6. NCBI lineage: Bacteria > Pseudomonadati > Pseudomonadota > Gammaproteobacteria > Pseudomonadales > Pseudomonadaceae > Pseudomonas > Pseudomonas sp. TSO6. Next base: position 233,860 of record NZ_JBLZWV010000026.1, read on the forward strand.
TCTGCAATCTCATCACTGCGAATTGGGCGTTTCAGCTCGCTGTAGCTGATGTCTACACGATGACCTTCGTTCTGCCATTCCTTGAAAGACGCTCGAGGAGGGCGTTCAGCTACGTAGGAATTGAACTGCGCGATCGCAATACCCCGAATGTAATTGTCGTGGTAGCAGAAAATTAGATCGCCGGTTCGGACTCTGGCGACGTTGTCCCAGTGAGTCCGGAATTGCTCAATTCCACGCTTTGATCGTGAGCTAAGTGGAGCCCATAGGAATTGACCGTTTTTGGCTTCCTTGTGGGTGGCTCCGAGGTTTACCCAGAAAAATTGCATCTCGCATCCTAAGTCCTGGCCTGTCGCCGGTGACTCTAGCGCGAGTGTCTATTGAGAGAAAGGAAATTTCCTACAGCGAATGGAGAAATGGTAGTCGCTCTATGCAGTCCATTGATTTGGGATCACTCGCGGTGTGGGGTGTGTATAGGGAAACATTCTTGGAGAATGTGCTATCGGATAATAGTGGCCTAGGGATTCTCCGATTAAGTCAGCACAGGCCGGCCTGACCTGTGCTGAAATAACCCTCCGTTCAGCTACCCCAACAAGCCTTGCCTATGAGCCAGATGAGCTTTTCCGATTTCGAGTACGCCGGTAAGCGCAAGCAAACCCGCCGTGAGCGTTTCCTGGCCGAGATGGAACAGGTTGTGCCGTGGAGTGGCTTAATGGCGCTGATTGAACCGCACTACCCAAAGGCGGGTGGCGGTCGCAAGCCGTATCCACTGGAAACCATGCTGCGTATTCACCTGCTGCAAAACTGGTTTTCGCTGAGCGACCCGGCCATGGAAGAAGCACTGTACGAAATCACTTCAAAGCGCCAGTTTGCTCGACTGACGCTCAGCGCGCCGATTCCCGAAGACACGACGATCATGAATTTCCGGCACCTGCTGGAGAAGCATCAGTTGGCGGCAGGGATTCTGGAAATCATCAACAACTACCTGCAAGACAAAGGCCTGTCGTTGCGTCAGGGCACCATTGTGGACGCCACCATCATCCAAGCGCCCAGCTCGACCAAGAACAAGGAAGGCAAGCGCGATCCAGAAATGCATCAGACAAAGAAAGGCAACCAGTACTTCTTCGGCATGAAGGCGCATATCGGCGCCGATGCGGAGTCGGGTCTGGTGCATCACGTCCACGGCACTGCCGCAAATGTGGCTGACGTGACGAAAGTCGCTCAGTTGTTGCATGGCGATGAAAACATCGTATGCGCCGATGCGGGCTACACCGGCCTGGAGAAAAGGCCAGAGCATGCGGGACGGCAAGTGATCTGGCAGATCGCAGCCCGCCGCAGTACCTACAAGCACCTGAGCAAACGCAGTGTGCTCTACAAAGCCAAACGTCAGATCGAGAAGGTCAAGGCACAGGCCCGGGCGAAAGTCGAACATCCCTTCCGTGTGATCAAGCGTCAGTTCGGTTATGTGAAAACCCGCTTCCGTGGCTTGGCCAAGAACACGGCACAGCTGACCACGCTGTTTGCGCTGTCGAATCTGTGGATGTGCGCCGCCATTTATTGGCTGTTGCGGGAGAGGTGCGCCCGTGAGAGCAGATAACCAAGGCGTTGCCTTGGTTATCCAATAATCAGCGGCTGAAAATCGGGCGTTTCGGCATCCCCAGGCCGCCTATTTCCGGCTGATGGGCAACTTGTTCGGAGTTTCCCTAGGTGTCCGCCTGGCCATGGTGTTGTCTCGGACGATAGGCAGAAGGGTGCCTTAGCACGGACGTTCGGCCTCGCGGTGCCAGGCGATGGCGCTCAGCCTCGACACGCTTCGAATTACCGGTAGTACGGCGCAACTGCTGATGCTTTAAGCGTTTGTGGCGCCTTCAGAAGGGTGGGTTTCGTTCCAGCTTCTGAAGGCAATTCTGGGGAGAGTCTTGGCGCTTTAGCGCATCATTCCAAGCTCAGCATCATCCATCAGTGCCTTGGCCAAGGCGCATAGGTAGTGGGATGCCCAGATCAGTTGTGGTTTGTCTTCCATCAAGCCATCCAAGGTCATATCCCGTGCATACCCCATCAGCTCCGATGCCTGTTCCCGCGCGCTCTGGCAAGGGATACCGGCTTCAATGCGAAACAGCGGATGGGTCTGGTTTTCACCTTGGTAGAAGGTTGTCTTGCCGACGGTGAACTTGGTTTCTTCTGTGGACATTGGTCAATCTCCCCGAAATCTCTAGTGCCTGGGCTGGCCTCTCGCCGGCAAGCCAGCTCCTACAAGTGCTGCATAGGCTTCACGATCTGCGACATGGCTCAGATCCATGTGGAGGCTCGGCTTGCAGGCGTTTGGGTGCCTGGGCAACACATCAATGAGGCTTCAGTGCGAAGTCCCAGGCTCAGGGGGCATCTGCACTTGGGCTATTGCGGACTCCAGTAAAGCCCGCAGGGTCTCCAGCTCATGCATTGAGGTCATCATCAAAATCGATGCTGGCGACTTGGGCTGTAGCAGCATTGCCTGATGCACGACAGTCGCAGCGCAAAGCGCGTAGTCCGAGGCTTCGATGAGGGTGTTTTCGAGGTAGAGAGTCTTGTGGGGTGGATCAGGAACTATCTTCAGCATGCTCACGCTCCAACAATGGTTGAGCTGCTATCCGCCCCGCTGTCAAACGGGAGGGTGGCAGCTGTACGCGGGTTGACAGACCGAGATCGTTGGCACTCGGCGCACACGAGGGTGCCCGCACGTACAGCCGCCATAAGCGTTTGCACACGGACAACAATCGACGGTCTGTCAAAACCGGTCGCTGAATTGGCAGCGACGGATCGAGACTAGGGCTGACTATTTCCATGTGCAACGAAAAACAGGCGCGAGGAGTATCTTTGGGAAACGGCCTACAAGGAAGGGGTTATTTCTGATTTTTCGACCCGCTGCCGTTCCTCAAGACGTCGATAGGAAACATGCGGGCAAAAGAAAGCCCGCCGAGGCGGGCTAAGTACTATCACGTAGGGATAGCTTGATACTGCCTAAGCCACTGTGAAAATTGGGTGAAAGAAAAGTCCCCAGAATGTGATCAACCAGTGACGTTAGCGGGGCCTCGCGCCCTTTACAGCTGGGCTTTCTGCCGCTGGTAGCGCTGAAAACGGGTAACAGCGATTTGGACGGCAGCTGCCACGAGGCACAGCAGACCGATTTTCCAGCTGCCCTCCAGGCCGTAATGCTCGGCGATTTTCCCAGTGAGGAGGACGCTAACGAAGATGGCGAAAGGCAGGATCAATTTGTTCATCGGGTCTTCCAGCAGGCTACAAATGGCTTGGGTGAGGATGCAGTTCACCCAGCGGAAATGACGCGATCTTAGCAAATCCGTTTGCGGCTTTGTGGTCACATCCGCAGCGGCTGCTCGGTCTGCTGTGTGTAGCGCGATAATGGCAAAGGGGCAGCATGGACTTCCGCCATTCGGCCCTCGAAACTGATCCACTCTCAACTCGACCAGGGCAGGTCATGAATAACCTGAAACGGACCACCTTTCTCATGCTACTGCTGGCAGTAGCCTCGTTAACCGCCTGCGTCCCCTGGAAACGCGAACGCGCCGCCTACGCGGACCTTTGCGAGTCCGAGTTCCAGTTCAAGGTGCCAGGGCCGCAGGGTGAGACCACGCTCTACCTGGAAACCTACCTCTACGACCACGCCGCTCTATGGGGCGAAAAGCCCTACAAGCAAGCCCTGTACGTGCAGTACCCGGGCGAGAAGTACTCGCAGCAGGAATTTTATGTGCAACTGGTCGCCTACAACAAAGACCGTCAGCGCCCGTCGACTGATTCCAAGCGTGGCGAGCCACCGATACCGGTGTTGTACGACAGCCGCCAGGCTTACATCACCTTTGAAGACGGTTCGCGCCTGAATGCACGGCCCCAGGTGTACGTGGGCGTCAACGAGACTTACGACTTTCCGTTGGTGAATGAGAAGACCGCTCGGCCATCGCCGTACGACATCAACAGCGATGAAGTGCACCGGATGATTCCCAAGATGACCAACAACAAGCGCTATGGCTCGGCGTATGTGATTTTCCAGACGGACAAGTTTGATGCGGACTCCAAATGGACGATTCATCTGGGGGCGCTGGATGTGCAGGGCCGCAAGGTGCAAATTCCGCCGCTGAAGCTCTGCTATCACCCTGTGAAGAAATGGATTGGGATTGAGCCGCTGATGAGGCCTTAAGGGTATCTCCGAAGTGGGCCGGGGTGGGGCCGGGCCTGAGGTCGGACAGCTATGGCCAATGGGGCCGCTTTGCGGCCCATCGCAGGCAAGCCAGCTCCTACAGGTACGGCGCATGCCTTGACAGTTGGGGCTCAGGCTTGGGCAGCCGTGGTCAGTCAACCCATCGCCACAGTGGCTCGTCCAGCAAACCGACCCCTCGCAACTGCGTTTGCCCGTGGTGCTTCTCAAGCTCCAGCACATTGCACCCGTCGCACGCGGTCAATGCGTCGATCAGCGGCTTGCTGTGCGACACCACCCACACCTGGCTACGTTGCGAGGCGCGGATGATCAGGCGGGCCAGCGCAGGTAGCAGGTCGGCATGCAGGCTGGTTTCCGGTTCGTTCAGCACCATCAGTGACGGCGGGCGGGGTGTCAGCAGCGCTGCCATCAGCAACAGGTACCTCAAGGTGCCATCCGACAATTCAGCACCCCCTAACGGGCGCAGCAGCCCATGCTGGTGTAGCCGCACGCTGAACAGCCCGCCCGGCGGTGCATCAATCGCCAGGCGGCTGCCGGGAAACGCGTCGTCCAGCGCCGCTACCAGGTCTTCGACATCACCTATCTCGATAATGGTCTGCAACGCCGAAGCGAGGTTGCGGCCGTCGTGATGCAGCACCGGCGACCGGGTACCCAGCTGTGGCTGTCGACAAGGCGCATCGCGGTCGATGCGAAAGTGGTCGTAGAACCGCCAGCTGTTGATGAAGGCGCGCAGCTCACCAATCTCCGGCGCCTGGCGGGGCCGGCCGACGATGTTGAAGAAGCTCTCGCCGCTGTCAGCATGCTGATCCAGCACTGCCCAGCCGTTGCCCTCGCGGGCCCGCACCATGGCGTTCTTGCGCTCGACCAGCAAGGAGGCGGGCCGATAGGCGCCAGCGCCCCAAATGGCTTCGCACTTTATCTCAGGGTCGAGCATGAACGCGGTCGGATACGGCAGGGGAATCGGCAGGCCGAGGGAGATGGCAAAACCGAAGTCCTGGGTGGCAAAGCCCAGGCGCAGGCGCCTGGCTTCGCTCGGGTGCTGGCCCTGGATGGGCACTTCGCCGCGCTTCATCCGTGCGCTGGTTGCCGGGCCGGCCCACCAAGTCGAATCCAGCCCGCCTTCACGGGCGAGGGCTTCGATCACGCCGCCCTGGGCGGTTTCGGCCAGCAGGCGCAGGGCCTTGTACAGGTTGGATTTGCCGCTGCCGTTGGCACCGGTCACCAGGTTGAGTTGGCCCAGCGGCAGTACCAGGTGGTTGATCGAGCGGTAGTTGCCGATGGCGAGGGTAGTGAGCATGCAGTGCTTTCCAGCGTGTACCAAGCGACCGATTGTGGCCGAAGCGGGGCTGCCTTGCCAGCTTCATCAGGTGTTCCGCGGCGTGCCTGCAAGGTCGCTGGCTGGCGTTAATGCACCTGGCCAGGCCACTTGCGCTGGGTAGCCAGCGCCAACAACTCACGCTGCCCCGAAATACCCAGCTTGCGGTACAGCCGCTTGATATACGTGGCCGCACTGGACAACTGAATGCCCATGCTTGCGCTGATGGCCTCTACCTCACAGCCGGCCAGCATCAGTTGCAGCAACTCCTGGTCACGCCGGGTCAGTTCCGGGTACAGGCTGACAACCCGCTCGCTGAGCAGTGCCGGCATTTCATTGGCTTCGAGATAGGCCCGGTAATGCAGGCGCGAGATTTGTACGATCAGCGGGGCGGCTGTTTCGAGGAAGTTGATTTCGGTGGTTGAAAAGCGGCCGTGTTCACGACCCCGATAAAAATTCACTGACAGCCAGCGGTTGCCCTCGCAATGGGTTAGCAGTGCGACGCGTTCGGGAATCTGCGGCAGCTCGTAGCAGATGCGTCGGTAGTCGCGGTGGGCGATGTCTTCGATGCCCTGGCGTTGCACCATGATGCGGTCGGCGGTCGACAGGGCAGGGCGCGCGGTCATCGCCTGTTGGTTGCCATCCATGCTGTAGAAGCGTTCGGCGTAGTTGCTGGAAATTCTGGGTAGCTCGATCATCCGCGCACGGTCGGCGAATGAAATGATTTGCGGGCTGCGGTTGGGGCTGTAGGCGAAGATGGTGCATTGGGCCAAGGGGACTTGGGCGCTGACCAGTTTCAGCATGTCGGCGGCCAGCAGCTTGCCGTGGCTTTCGCTTGTGCGCGAGAGCAGGGTGGCGATTTGCTCGATGGGGAGGCGGAAGTCGGTAGTGGAGGGGCGTAATGGCCAGAATTCCATGCTGTACTCCCTGGGGACAAGGCATGACTTATTGTTAGGCGGCCGCTGGGGGCTGTTGGGCAGGATAACCAAATTGGGAGCGAGGCGCTTGGCTTGGGCGCGCGTCCTGGGCTCAAATGTGTAAACCATGTCCCCGGTTTACGGTGTGAAGGGTCTCCGGTCATGCACTGCCCAGAATCTGACACGGTGTACGGCACCGGCTTCGCCGGTGTTCGCGGGTGAACCCGCTCCCACAGGTATTGTGCAGGCTTCGGGTTTACCCTTTACCTATGGGAGCGGCCTTGGCCGCGAACACCGGCGAAGCCGGTGCCATGCACCGCGCTGTCAGCATCAGGTCTGAGCAGGTTGGGAGTGGAAGGGCGTGTAGCCGTAGCCCGGCAGTTACCAGTACTCTTGGAGGACTCACCGACTTCTTCAAGGACCGAACAGATGACTCAACCACCGGATGGGCTGCCGATTTACCGGGTGCTGACTGGCCCCGATGACGCTTCGTTTTGTCATAAGGTCAGTGACGCCTTGAAGCTGGGATATCAACTCCATGGCGGACCTGCGCTCACGTTCAATGGCAAAGATGTGATCGTTGCGCAGGCGGTTACCTGGCCAGGGGCGCAGAATGGGGCCCGCGACTAAGCACTCAGGGCGCGTTTCAGCACTTCGTAGATTCTGGCGTCACCCGATTGCGCAACGTTGAAACGGAGAAAATCGCCCGCCGTCATCGACTGGCTAAACGCATTTCCGGGCGCCAGTACTACACCTTCATTCAAACAGGCCCTGGCCAGCGTTGCTGCATCCTTGCCTTGAGGCAGCTGGCACCAGAGGTACAGGCCTGCCTGGGGCATTATCCAGGGCTTGATACCGATGGCTCGAAGCTTGGTTGCCGTCTTGTCCATTGCCTCGGCTAGCCGAAGCCGCACACTCTCCATGTGCTTTCGGTAGCCGCTGTCGGTAATAGCGTGGTGGATGATGTCCGCAGCCAGGTGCCCACCCCCGAATGTGGTCGCAATCTTGAGGTCTACCAGGCTCTCGATCCATTCACCACGGGCAGCGATGTAGCCGCATCGCACCGAAGCTGAGATGGTTTTGGAAAAGCTGCCAATCTGGATGACGCGAGAGAGGCCATCAAAGGCAGATAGGCGTGGCGCGGGCGTAGTCTCGAAATCCCCGAAGATGTCGTCCTCGACGATCACCAGGCTAGAAGCGTCGGCCAGTTTTAGCAGCCTGTGCGCAGTGACCGGCGACAGGGTGGCCCCGGTGGGGTTGTGGATGCCGGAATTTGTTATGTACAACCGGGGCGCATGTTCGAGCAGGGCAGTGCCGAAGGCATCGATATCCGGGCCCGTCGCCGTGTAGGGTACGCCTACAATCTTTACCCTGTGTGCTTTCAACAGTGCGTGAAAGTTGAAATAGCAGGGGTCGTCCACCAGCACAGTGTCGCCCGGTTCCAGCAGAAATCGGCAAATCAGGTCGATGGCGTGCGTGCTGGATTCGGTGAGCATGATCTGTTCAAGAGCGGCTTCGGTGCCAATGCCAGCCAGCCGCCGCGACAAGAATTGCCGAAGGGGCGGGCTGCCAAGCGGTGATGCGTACTCCGCCAGTTTCTCTGTTTCAGAACGGGCAACAATTCGAAGCGCTTTACGCATGCCAGCTTCGTACATCCAGGAGGGAGGAAGCCACCCGCACCCTGGTTTCAACGCATCGCTGGCGGTTTCAAGCGACTGGCGGGAGATCCACAGCGGGTCGACAACACGATCCAGTTTGGGGCCGAGTTCGGTCAGTGCCAGTGGCGCCGCTGGCCCGGCTACGTAAAAGCCGGAGCCAGGGCGAGAGCTGAGCACACCTTCTGCCATTAACCGTTCATAGGCCTCAAGCACGGTAGAAACCGAAACTTTCATGGTCTGCGCCATGGCGCGGACGGAAGGAATTCTTGCGCCTGGTGCGTACGTTCGAGCGGCTATCCTGGACTGGATTTCAGCCATGACAGTGTGAATTCGCGTGCCGTTGCGTGTCATCGCACCCTCAACTGTGCTGGATTCATATGCATAACAGTTCGGTTTAACTGTATTGGATTGTACGTGGCCTTGCGCAGCCTGTCAGTGATGTACTGAGCCTTGGCTTATCGAGGATGTACCGATGGAAAAATCAACAAGCGGGTGGATCAACGGCTTCATAGGCGTCGCGATCTTTGCGGGATCGTTGCCGGCAACCCGTGTGGCAGTGGCGGCCTTCGAACCTACGTTTCTGACCTGTGCCAGGGCTACCATTGCCGCTCTGTTGGGTGCGCTTTTTTTGATCGTGCTACGCCAGCCTCGACCATCACGGGGTGATTTGTCGTCACTGGCTTTGACAGCGCTTGGGGTTGTTATCGGCTTCCCGCTGCTGACGGCACTGGCCCTGCAACATGTCACTTCTGCTCATTCCATTGTTTTTGTCGGGCTGCTGCCGCTCTGCACCGCAGGGTTTGCCGTACTGCGGGGCGGTGAACGGCCTCGGCCACTGTTCTGGTTGTTTTCGATGGCAGGTGCGGGGCTGGTGGTTGGCTATGCGTTGATAAATGGGGGAGAGGCGTCGGCAGTGGGCGACCTGCTGATGATGGCTGCGGTCGTTGTGTGTGGATTGGGGTATGCGGAAGGGGCGCGTCTGTCGCGCACGTTGGGTGGTTGGCAGGTGATCAGTTGGGCATTGCTGCTGGCGTTGCCGTTCATGCTGCTGCTGACGATCGCTAATTTCCCAGCGCCTGATGCCTTCGCCAAGGTCAGCGCCCCTGCGTGGTTCAGCTTTGGCTACGTTTCACTGTTCAGCATGCTGATCGGGTTTGTGTTCTGGTATCGAGGGCTGGTTCAGGGAGGCATTGCGGCGGTGGGGCAATTGCAACTGGTTCAGCCGTTCATGGGGCTTGGGCTGGCAGCGTTGCTTTTGCATGAGCACGTCAGCTGGATGATGCTTGTGGTGACGCTGGGGGCTGTGATCTGTGTGGCCGGGGCCAAGAAATATGCCCGGTAGATGAAGGTTGCAGGTGTTCGTCTTGGTAGTTGCAGCGCCTGTGAGATCGAGCGCCGCCCGCGCGGCGCATCGCGAGCTGCGCTCGCTCCTACGTTTGTTTCGAGCCAATTTTTCCTGGGGCATTTGCGCGCGTACGCCTCGGCGCATGGCGCGATATCGCGTCGTACAAACAAGGCGGTCGCGCGCCCCTGCCTCAGGCGTTACTGGCCCGAAACAAACGTAGGAGCGAGCGCAGCTCGCGATGCGCCGCGCGGGCGGCGCTCGGTCTCACAGGCGCTGCAAATCTACAGCCCTACCAATGCGCATCAGAACCGAACCGTAACCCCCGCATTCACCGAGTGGAAGCGTGCGTCCGAACCAAACTGCCCCTGATACGACAGCCCCACCTCGGTCTGGCGATTCAGCTGCACTTTCGCACCCACTTCGGTCATTGCCACGTTGCGCGTCTGGGCGATGCCCTGCACCGCGAAGTCCGGGCCACCGGCGAAGGCCTGGGTGCTGCTCGGGTCCAGGTCGCCGTAGGCGCGGCGCCAGCCCAGCGAGCCGTAGAACTGGGTGTCGTGGTCAGCCACGCGGGTGCGGGTTGAAGCGCGCATGCCCACGGTCGAGAACCAGGTGTCCTGCTTTTCACTGGCCACGTCCAGGGCCGCCGCACCGCCTTTTTCGTGGAAGCTGTCGGCGTCGTACTTCACGTAGGCCACGCCCACGAACGGCTCCAGCGCCACCGCACCCAGGCCGATGCGGTAAGCCGCTTCGCCACTGGCCTGCAACGTGTTGGCGTCGCGCTTGCCTTTCAGGTGGTCGTCGAACCCGGCAAAGGCCACGTTGCGTTTGCTGTCCAGCTTGTGCCAGGTGTAGCCGACGTCTGCGCTCAGGCGCAGGGCATCGAGCTGGGCGCCGGTGTACAGGCCCAGGTGGTAGTTGTCGCTGTGGCCCTTGGCATCGCGGTCGTCGGCATCGAACTTGGTGCGGCTGTAGCCACCATAAACACCGGCGCGCCAGTCCGGGTTGATGCTGCCGTCGGCGCCAATCAGCACACCGCCGGTTCTCTGGTGCAGGCCGCCAGCGCCGTTGTTGCCGTCCAGCTTCGACCAGTTGCCGAAGGTTTGCGCCCAGGCGCCGCCCTGCGCTTCAGGGGTGGTTGGCATGAGGTTCGATGCACCCAGCGGCATGCGCACGCTCGTGCTGTCGAACAGGCTGCGCAGGCGGGTGCCCAGCACGCCGGAAACCACCTGGCTGTTGGCGATAAGCGCGGTGCCGGTGCTGGCGTGGTAGTCACCGGAGAGCTGGTCGATGGCATTGCGCGCGCTGTCGGCATCCAGCACCAGCAGGTTGTTGTACAGGCGCAGCGGGTCGCCGCTTTGCTGCAGCACGCTCAGTGCGCCTGCGGTGTGCCACTGGTTTTCGGTTTGCGCCACGGTCTGGAAGATGCCGGGGGTGCCAGGCCCGCCCGTTTCTGGCTGCTGCACCGGGGGGAGTACGGGCGGCTGTACGGGCGGCTGTACGGGCGGCTCGACCGGGGGCTGTACCGGTGGTTGTACAGGCGGCTCGACAGGTGGTTCCACCGGAGGCGTCACCGGTGGTTCTACGGGCGGTTCCACGGGTGGTTCAACAGGTGGTTCAACCGGTGGCTCAACAGGGGGAGTGGTCTTCTGCGCGATGGTCAGGTTCAGTTCGTTGGCCGTGCGCTGCAGGCTGACGTTGAGAAACGCCGAGTTGGTGAAGGCCTGGGCATAGGCCGTGCCGGCAGCCGCACCGTCCACGACACCGCCCTGGGCGGCCAGCAGCGTGTAGGTTTGCCCGGTCTGGTAGCTTTGCGCGTCGTTGAGTGTGGTGACATCGACCCGCGTGCCACGCAGGGTCGCGGTGCCGCTGACGTTTACGCGGTCGGCGCCGCCATTGCCGGCGATGTCTGCGGCGTAGCGCGAGCCGTCGGCCATGTCCAGGTCGCCCTTGATCGACAGGGTGCCCAGCGCGCCTTCACCCGGCGAGAGGGTACCGCCCGAGGCCACATGGGTGGTGCCGACCTGGCCGTTACCGGCCAGCACGCCACCGGCCAGCACCTGGGCGCGGTTGCTGTAGTTGCCCGAGGCGTCGGTGTGGCCCACGGTGCCGTTGACCACCAGGGTGCCATTGCCGACGCTCAGCAGCGAGGTGCCGCGCGGGTTGGTCTGGTCGACATCGCCGGCCAGCACAAGGCGCCCGCCGCGCACCACCGTGCTGCCGGACATCCCGGTCAGGTCGCCGCTCAGGGTGGTGTTGCCGCTGAAGGCGTAAACGCGGCCCGCACCGCTGATGCTGTTGCTCAGTTGCAAGTTGCTGTCTGTGTGGTTGAACGCCAGCGCTCCGCTACCGGCGCCGAAGCGGATTGCCGTTTGCGGGTCCAGGCGGCCGGCGGCCTGTGCGGCGCTGGCCGTGAGGGCGTCGATATCGGTGCGGCTGTCGTCCCGTACAACCCCGCCCCCGATGCTGAGGGTACCGCGTGCGGCCGAGTTGATGCTGGTCAGCACGCTGATGTCGATGCCTTTGGTACTGCTCAGCTCGGCGCCATTGCCCAATACCAGGTTGGTGCTCGAAGTGGTGGTGCCCAAGGTCAGTGCGCGGGTGGCCAGGCGCGTGCCTTCGCCGGACACGCTCACCACGGTGTTGCGGTTGAGGTTGGCCGAGCCCAGCTCCATTGAGTCACTGGTCAGCACCGCACCGTTGCTCAGGCTGAGGTCGTTGCGGTTGCGGAAGGTGCCGGTGTTGTCCCAGCGGGTGTTGGCGCCTGACAAGTCGCTGATCGAGTTGATGGCCACACGTTCGCTGGCAAGCTGCCCACCATCGCGCAGGGTAATGCGCGAGTCGTAAAGGAATACGCCGCCAGAAGTCACGTTGACAGCATCCACCTTCGCACCCTGGCCACTGACCAGCAGGTTCGCCCGGGACAGGGCATTGCCGGCGTTGCCGTTGTCGCTGAGCTGCAGGTCGCGCACCGATACCTGGCCGCCGTCGAGCACGTTGAGCGTGCCCTGGCCGGCGCCGCCGACCACGATGGTGTTACCCAGCACGGCAGTGGTACGGGGCACCACCCAGCGCGTACCAGGGCCCTGGACCGTGACAGTCGCCATGGCCGTACTGGCTTCGTTGTTGGTGAGCGAGCCACCGATCCGCCCACCCTTGCTGGTGAGTTCGGCGCCGTTGTTGATGGTCAGGCTGGCGGGCACGCCGTTGCCGGGGCGCAGCGACACCGTGCCATCGTAGGCGCGGTCACTGCTGAAGGTGTCCTCGCCACTGTCGAGGCTGTAGTCAGCTGCTTGAGCGCTCGGCAGCAGGGCGAGGCTGATCGCGAACGTCAGCGGGGATAGCCGGAAAAGGGGATTCATAGCGACTCCAGATACTCCATTAGATGCCACGCAAGTGGCTGCCAGCCCTCAGGGCAATGGCGTTCCATATGTGCAACGGATTAACGCTGGGAGTATCGGCAAGCCCTTGCCGCGCTGAGAATAGTACGCATGTGCTAGGGGCTTGCGGAACGTGACGCTGCTCACACAGTGTGCTGTGTGGCGCACATGCGTTTCTTGCCGAATGTGTGATCTATGCCGCCCAGTCTTCGTCAAGCATGCGACCCCTTACCGACGTCTGAAGGGGATTGAGCCAGGGCCTTTCATGCAAACGCTGTTGAACGAGATTCTTGAAGAAGTACGCCCCTTGATCGGCAAGGGCAAAGTGGCTGACTACATCCCAGCGCTGGCCGACGTACCGGCGCAGCAGTTGGGCATTGCGGTGTATAGCAACGATGGCAGCCATTACTGTGCAGGCGATGCAAGCGTGCCTTTTTCGGTGCAGAGTATTTCCAAGGTGTTCAGCCTGGTTCAGGCAATAGGCCACTCAGGTGAAGCCATTTGGGAGCGGCTTGGCCATGAGCCTTCAGGCCAGCCGTTCAATTCGCTGGTGCAGCTGGAGTTCGAGCGCGGGCGCCCGCGCAACCCGTTTATCAATGCGGGGGCGTTGGTGATCTGCGATATCAACCAGTCACGCTTCGCAGCACCCACGTTGTCGATGCGTGATTTTGTTCGACGTCTTTCGGGCAACCCTCACATTTCGATCGATGCCCGTGTCGCCGATTCGGAATATCAGTTCCGCGCGCGCAACGCTGCCATGGCTTACCTGATGCAGTCTTTTGGTAACTTCCATAACGAAGTCGAGCCGGTGCTGCGCAGTTACTTCAGTTACTGCGCGCTGCAAATGAACTGCCTGGACCTGGCCCGGGCATTCTGCTTCCTGGCCAACGACGGGTTTTGCAAGCACAGCGAAGAGCAAATCCTCACCCGGCGCCAGGCCCAGCAGGTGAACTCGATCATGGCCACCAGCGGGCTGTATGACGAAGCCGGTAATTTCGCCTACCGAGTGGGGTTACCAGGCAAGAGTGGCGTGGGGGGCGGCATCGTGGCAATCGTGCCGGGGCAATTTACCGTATGCGTCTGGTCCCCCGAGTTGAATGCTGCGGGCAACTCCCTCGCGGGCATGGCGGCGCTGGAGTTGCTGAGTTCGCGGATCGGGTGGTCGGTGTTTTGATCAGTGGGCGGGCTTGCCGGTAACGGAGCCTGCTATCTGCTGAGTCACCCAGCCCTTGAACGCCTCCGCTACCGGCGACGGGTGCATGGCGCCTGACTGAGCCAGCACCACTTTTTGTGGTGACACCTCTTCCAGTAATGGCAGGCACAGCAGCGGTGTACCGTCATAGCAGTGGTCGCCGGCGGGGCGGGTGCACGACAGGGCAACCCCGTAGCCATGCGCGACCAGGCCGCGTTGCATCTCGAAGGTCTGGGTGTATTGCTGGGTGCGCGGTTGCAGGTTGTGCGCCCAAAACAGTGAAAGGAAATACTCACGCGTTTGTGCGATGTCCTCAAGAATCAGGCATTCCTGGGCCAGTTCATGCAGCGGTATGGCTGCCAAGTGGGCCAGGCGATGGTCTGTGGCGATGAGCGCATAAGGTTTCAACTCGGCCAACACCTGGCGCGGCAGCGAGGGATCAAGGCCTATGTCGTAAGTAAGCGCGAGCTCCGCTTTGCCGGCACTCAGGTGGCGGTGCACGCCTGCCAGGTCCGTTTCGAACAGCGTTACCTCGACTTCGGGGTACTGCTTGCGAAAGCTCGATAGCAGCCGCGGCGCGTAATAAGGGCCCAGGTCCTGAAAGCAGATAAGCGACAGGTTGCCGCGCAGCGAGCCTTGCGCCGTATCGGCGTTCTGATTCATGGCGATGGCCATGCCAATGATATCGCGGGCCTGGGCCAGCAAACGCGTGCCCGCTGACGTCAACTCCAGCCCTCGGCTGACTTGGCGCCGGAATAGCCGCTCATTCAGCGCCTCTTCAAGTTGGGCAATAGCAACCGATACCGACGGCTGTGAAACGTGGCGGGCTCTCGCCGCAGCGCTGATGCTGCCGTGTTCGGCCACGGCGACGAAGTACTCTAACTGCCGGAACGAGAAACCTATCATTTTTTCCTATACTCCGGATTAGGAAATATATTCTTTTCCTATTGGTGCCGAAAAGCAATACTCGCCGTGCACCCTGCTTGTCCCGCTTACCTTCTGGCAGTGGTGCTGTTGCCCAATAAAAAGACCAAAGGGTGCTTTATGAAACAGTCCGCCGAATTTCAACTCAGCGAAGAAACCATCGAAGCTTTCCAGCGTGATGGTGCCGTCTGCGTACGTAATCTGTTCACGCCGGAGGAAGTTGCACTGCTCGAAACCGGCATCGAACAGAATCTGAAAACCCCCAGCGAGCGCGCCAAAGTGGCGAGCCGCCCCGACGACCCGGGTTGGTTCTTCGAAGACTTCTGCAACTGGGGCGATATCGCGGCCTATCGCCAGTTCATCTTCGAGAGCCGGGTGGGTAGCGTTGCCGCTCAACTCATGAACAGCGAAACAGTCCGGCTTTATCACGATCATCTGCTGGTCAAGGAGCCCAACACGCGCCAGCGCACGCCTTGGCACCAGGACCAGCCGTACTACAACATCGATGGGCGCCAGAACTGCAGCATGTGGATGCCTATCGACCCCGTCGCAAGGGAGTCCACCCTGGAGTTTGTAGGGGGCTCGCACCTGGGGCCGTGGCTGATGCCGCGCAGCTTCCTCGACAGCCAGGCGCAATGGTTCCCGGAAGGTAGCCTGGCCGACTTGCCGGATATCGAGGCCGACCGCAGCGCCTGGAACATCCTCGGCTGGGAGCTTTCCCCAGGCGACGCCGTGTTCTTCCACATGCTGACCTTGCACGCTTCTGGAGGTGTCGGGGGCAACCGCCGGCGCCGTGCCTTCTCGGTGCGTTTCCTGGGCGACGACATTACTCACGCACCGCGCCAGTGGAAAACTTCACCACAGTTTCCCGGGCTCGAAACACAATTGGCCAGCGGTGCCCAGATGAACCATGAGTTGTTCCCGGTGCTGTGGCCAAGGGCTTGATGATTGAATAAATGCGTGCCTGATTAAAACGCACAGCATCTGCGTTGTGCGGACCTGATAATAAAATCAAGAAGGTATCTATGAGCGCTCAATCTTCACAACAGCTGAAGCGGGGTCTCTCTACCCGGCATATTCGCTTCATGGCATTAGGTTCTGCTATCGGTACGGGGCTGTTCTATGGCTCGGCATCGGCAATAAAACTGGCAGGGCCATCAGTGTTGCTCGCCTATTTGATAGGGGGTGCAGCCATTTACATGATGATGCGTGCCCTTGGCGAAATGGCGGTTCATAACCCGGTGTCAGGCTCGTTCGGCCACTATGCCAGCCAATACCTGGGCCGCTATTTTGGCTTTCTGACTGGTTGGAGCTACGCGTTCTCCATGTTGGTGGTGTGCCTGGCAGATGTGACGGCGTTTGGCGTCTACATGGGGCTGTGGTTCCCGGAAACACCCGCCTGGATCTGGGTGCTTGGAATAGTGTTCTTCATCGGGGCGCTGAACCTGTGTAGCGTGAAAGTGTTCGGCGAGATGGAGTTCTGGCTGTCGTTGCTGAAGGTGACCGCTATCGTTGCCATGATTGTGGCAGGCGGGGCTGTGCTGCTGTTGGGTATCCAGTTGAATGACGAGGCAGGCACTGTTGCCGGCATCTCGAACCTGTGGAGCCACGGCGGGTTCTTCCCTAATGGCATCGGAGGGATGATTGCTTCGTTCACCGTTGTGATGTTCGCTTTTGGCGGGGTCGAAATGATCGGCATTACCGCAGGCGAGGCAAAGGACCCGAAGCGCGTGCTGCCTAAGGCCATCAACTCGGTGCCTCTGCGCATTCTGCTGTTCTATATCCTTACCCTGTTCGTGCTCATGGCCATTTATCCCTGGACCAGCATTGGCAGCCACGGTAGCCCATTCGTTCAGATCTTCAGTGGCCTTGGCATCAGCTCAGCGGCAACCGTGTTGAACATCGTGGTAATTTCCGCTGCGGTATCAGCCATCAATAGCGACATATTCAGCGCCGGGCGAATGATGTACGGCATGGCTCAAAACGGCCAAGCGCCTTCCGGCTTTGCATCGCTGTCGCGTTTCGGTGTGCCGTGGATGACGGTTGCAGTGATGGGCGTCGCTCTGCTGTTGGGCGTGGTATTGAATTACCTGGTGCCAGAAGACTTGTTCCTGGTGCTTGCCGCGGTGGTCACTTTCTCCATTGTCTGGGTCTGGTTGATGATCCTGCTGTCGCAAGTGGCCATGCGGCGGGGCATGAGCAAGGAGGAGGCTGCGGCACTGGATTATCGGGTGCCGCTGTGGCCGGTAGGGCCAGCTTGCGCGATTGCGTTCATGGTGTTCATCTTTGGCGTGCTCGGTTGGTTCCCGGCCAGCCGCACCGCCATGTATGTCGGGGTTGGCTGGTTGGTCCTTCTGTCTTTGGGCTACTGGCTGTGGGGTGTACGTACACCGCGACCAGTGTCAGCCAGCGCATGAGGCATTGAACTGAGCGCGTTCCGCATTGCGAGGGGACCGGCCCCTTCGCGGGTAAACCCGCTCCCACAGGGACCGCGCTGACTTTTGGATTTTGCTCAGGCTGCTGCTCTTGCAGGGGCGTCAAAATCTCCAAGTCATGTGCATTACCTGTGGGAGCGGGTTCACCCGCGAACACCGGCAAAGCCGGTGCCATCCAGCGCGCTGTCTCGTCCTGCAGGCCAGATCTTGGCCGAATCGCCAGCAACAGGTGCGGTAGTTTTCAGCAGACCTCATCCGTTGCTGGCGCAGTGCGAGACTCAAGGTCGATTTCCGTTGGCCACTGTACTTTCGGCGCCAGGCAATGCATGTGGCTCAGGCCATCGTCATCGTTCCAGTCGCGGGGTAGGTGCACGAACTTGGGCAGGGCTTCAGGGCCTTGTTGCATGAAGAGCCGGGCGATGGCCCAGAAAGCCTTGCCCTCATGCAGGGTATGAGTGAAGAAGACGCGATCAATGACTTCGTCAGTCTCAGGATTACGGACTGACAGCATGACGTTTTCGATCAGGCCACCATGGCCAGGGGCGTAGATTCGGTAGACCTCGGCGGTGACGTCGTCCCAGTTGTAGGCGACGGGTTGGACACCCCAGCGCTTACGGCTGAAGATGAAGATGCGGTCGAACTTGTACTCGTAAATGTAGATTTTTCGACGTAGGCGATTGAAGCGAATAGGTTCGTCTCTGGGGATGACAAGATCCAGCCTGATGTAAGGGATAAGTGCCCACATCATTACGGGCGGGCCGAGCATAAATAAAATATTCATTAACCAGTCGCGCCCCCAGCCGTAGATAAATAAATCCCAGTACAAAGAAAGTGCTAGGCCGGCGCAAAATAATAGTCCAGGAACACCGACTAGCGCTGAAAACCCTCGGAGGCTTACCGTTTTTCTCGGTAATTCAAGGTGCACGTCATCAAATTGATTGGGTGGAGGGTTTACATGCGCTATCCAATAGTGGGTTTCTGGTTTTTCTCCCACTGAAGGCAGATCGTAGCTCCAGCCTATCGCGCGCTCACTCAACACCTTAGGTTTAACTGTCATTCATTTATCTCTCGAGAGCAAATTTCAATATAGGCGTCCGGTAAGTTACGGTCGGGCCAATACATGAGCAGCAGGGTGGCTGCGCCGAAGGTGTGTCTTCCAATCGTAGGAGCTAGCGGTACGGTCCCTGAAATTTCGAGCTGAAAATCATTGCCATCTTCAGTGGAATAAGGTCTTCGATGCTCATTTGTAGAAAAGTCATATGCATAATCTGGGTGCCGGGGTGGTGCGAATTTAGAAAAAGAGGATGATGGAGAAAGTGGTTTTGTTGGGAGTGCTAAGTATTCGCCCGAGCCAATGGTTTCTCCGCCCACGTAATCCGGGAACGTTCCATCACCGACACGATGTGCCATCAGTTTCCAGCGGTACGCAGATTTCGCCTCACTGAATTTGGGTAATATTATGAAAAACTTGAGTTTTTGCTCCATGCTCAAGCTGACCAAACCTCCTATTTTTGGGAGGGTAGGGTCCGTAGCCAAGCTTGACTCAAAATTGAGATTTGCCTGCACGCCCAGCGTCGCCGCATTCAATTCAGCGAACGCTATATCTGAGAATTCCGGAGCTTTCCAGTGTATAGGAGGGGTTTCATTGGCGAGCCCAAAATGGCATCGGCGTGCCCAGCGTTCGAGAGGAGTTGATTCATTATTTTCCGCTCGCTTGCTCAACTCATAGGCGAGTAGAGCTAATGTGACTGCCACGCCCAAGGGGCCAAAAACGAAGGGCCTGAAAACTGCAAACGCAAACGCCACGGTACTCGTGCCAGACGCTACGGCTGCAAATGTAAATTGGCGATCAGCCGTATTATCACCGGCGGCCTTAGTGCGTTTCTTCGCCGATATTGCTTGTGCCGTGTCGAAAATCCCTGCGATGGCACTCAGTGCCGCACCGATTTTAATTATTGCCTGTCCAGTGACAGCAACTCCCTTAGCCCATGGCCTATGTATGTTGCCGGCGCCGGACCGCGTTATGAGTCCGATTAACTCAATCTGCCCGCCCAATATCCCCAATAGCGAACCCTGCAACGCCAGTTTGGCCTCGTAAGCCTTTGGCCCAATCTCTGCTTCCGCCTTATCCTGGTTTCTGCTCAGACTGTCGTATTGCAAGTACAACCCTCCAATCGCGAGCAATACCTCCCAGCTACCTGCCACACCTCGCAAGCCGCTAAAGCCGGTCCGCACAAGCTGTGCCGCCTGCTGCGAAGTGATGCGCATGTCCTGCAACACCTTTCGTGCATTCGCCTCCAAGGTTCCCGCCGCGACCGAGATATCCATTAAGGCAATCTGCGTCGCGCTGCTCGCCTGGGTCACCCTCATGCTGGCTTCCTCAATCAACCGGCCTCGCACGTCTTCAGCGGTGCCCTCGACCCACACCGTTACGCTGATCATGGTGTGGGTAAACCGCGGGTCGAGCACTGCCAGGCTCATCAGCCCGTGCTGAATGATCGGCCGCACCTTGTTCCAGGCCTTGGTCGAATGGATGTCGATGTCATCGATGTTGCGATGCATCCGGTCCCGTGCCTCGGCAATCGAGGCATTGGCTTTGTGCTGCAATTCGCGTAGATGAGCACTCTGCAGGGCGTAGTACTCGCCCAGCTTCATCTTCACTTCCAGCTCGATGAGGTGCACGCCGTTGTAAAGGAACTGGGTTGCACTGTTCAGGTGCCGCACGGCGCTCTGGATCCCATGTGGCAAATTGGGCGACAACCGTTGGCTGGCGGCGTTGAGCGCGCCCTGGATTTCGGCAATGGCTTGCTTGAGGGTGTTGCGCATGCGCAAGCCGGCGTCGTCGCTCGCAATGATCTTGCTCAGCATGCCGTAGAGCTTGTCGCTGTCATTCCAGTTGGTGACGTCGGAAAAGCTGGGAAGCAGCCCGGCCAACAACGCACGGTCACGCATCAACAACGCGCGATAGGGAGGGCTATCAGGATCCTGTAGCCATTTCTGCCAGAGCGTTTCGGTGGTGCCGGAAGCGGGACTCACATCGGACGCCACCGCCTCGGTAATACCGCCACCTAGGCATAAGGCCATGGTCTTGGCATACGCCACGCCAGACTCACGATGATCGCCGTCGTAGTCGTATTGCTCGGCCACCTTGAACATGGGCGTGTCGAACAGCGCGGTATAAGCATGGGCGTCCTTGTCGATGTAGCGCTGAAACTCGGCTTCCTGCTGGTCATACCCGGCCTGGAACGCCGCTCGCTTCGGTTCGTGGTAGCGCTCCTCAAGACGCTCGTCACTTTCCAGCTGGGCTCGTTCTACCAACCGTTGACGTTCCACTGCCGGGTCGACGAACACCGGTGGCCCATCGCCGGTCATCGGTTCCAGCGACGGCACCTTCTGCGCCGCCCACTCCCGGTGCGTGGCACGAATGGCCTGCAGGATCTGCGAGGTCTGCAACTGGTAGGCACGCATGGGGTCTTCACGCCAGACCTGGCGCTTCACCACCCAGTTCAACCGCTGATGGTTGAATTCCTGAATCAGGCCAACGGTATCGTCGAGCACCACCGCCAGCACGCCGTTCTCCAGCTTGTGCCGGTTCATCGCGTTGACCAGGTACCCCTTCAAGGCAAACCTACGCAGCTTGCGAGTGTGAAAGCCATGCGCACTGTCAAACGGCGAGCCCCCATGCTGGGCGTACTCGAACACATCCTTGTCGACCTGCAGGTTATCCGGCGTCATGGCAATGCCCAGTAATTCTGGGTTGTTACGCGCCTGGGTCAGGTCAACCCCCTCGAAGCGATGTGCAGGTGCCTGGCCCTTCTTGTAGGCATTCAGCACGCTCGCCGGCCAAGGGTCGCTAGAGAGAGCCAGCCAAGCGCTGCCATACCGGTCGGTATCGATGTTCAGGAAGGATGAAGGAATGTCGTGGTTTTCATTGGCGCAATTTTCGGGCAGCGATGCGGGTAGGCCGTCCGACGGTTCGTAGGGGTTGAAGCGGCGCAGGTGGCCCTGTTCGCTGACTTCGTAGGCATGCCAGACCTGCTGATCGAGCAGCACATACAGGTAACCCATGCGCAAAGTGCGCAGGCCCATCTTCGCCGAGATATGCAGGCTACCCGCCACAGTCGTGATGCACTCCGGTCGGGTATCCGGCACCAGGGCGCGGCGCAGCGGCAGGATCGGCAAACCTTGCCGCTCGCAGGCCATGCACTGGTCAGAAGGCAGCCCGGCTTCGGCTGCCGCAATGGCGATACGTTGGCTGATTGTCAAAAACGACCTCGCATTGAAAGGGACCGTGATGGTCCCTGAACACTAACGAGGAATCGCTTGCCGGAGGTTCCTGGGGTGTCCTAAAACCTTGTAGGAAACGTCTCTAAATGAGCCATTGGACAATCATAAAACTGTCCACTCATAGGCTCGGGAGCCATGCCGAGGCTTGTGGGAGCGGGCGCGCCCGCGAACACCGGCAGCGCCGGTGCCATCCACTGCGTCGAATTCTTCGCGGGCATGCCCGCTCCCACAGGTACTGTGCAGGCTTCAGGCTTGCGGAATACCAGTGGGGGCGGCTTTAGCCGCGAACACCGGCAAAGCCGGTGCCATCTACCGTGTTGGATTCTTCGCGGGTGAACCCGCTCCCACAGGTACTGTGCAGGCTTCAGGCTTGCGTGATACCTGTGGGAGCGGGCGGGCCCGCGAACACCGGCAACGCCGGTGCCATCCACCGCGTCGGACTCTTCGCGGGCATGCCCGTTCCCACAGGTTTTTCCGTAAGGCTCGGGTTTATCGAGGCGGCCAACCGCCGGCTACAGCTTTTGTGCATGCTTTGGGACCGATGCGGGCGAGGGCAGGGGCAGCATGAAGGTCAGCAACGCGCCTATCACCAACAGCACTGCGGCATAGACAATCCCGGCCGTGAAATTTTGGGTCAGGTCTTTCAACCAGCCAACCACCAGCGGGTTCAGCGCCGAACCTGTGTTGCCGAATGCGTTGATCACCGCAATGCCAGTGGCGCGCGCCTTGAACGTAAGCGCCTGGTCCGGGGTAGTCCAGAATATCGACATGGCGGTGTACGACCCGGTGGCGGCCATGCAGATGCCGCACAGTTGCACCATCGGGTTACCGGCATAAGCGGCAAACATGCAGCCGGCAGCGGCCATCAGCATAGGCAGCACCAGGTGCCATTTGCGTTCCTGGCTGCGGTCGGAATGCAGGCCCCACACCACCATGCCGATGATGGTGCACACCTGCGGAATCATCGCCAGAAAGCCAATGGTGCTGTTGCTGCTGTCGGCGACACTGATGCTCTTGATGATCAGCGGCGTCCATACGGCGATCATGGCCAGCGTGTTGACCAGGCAGAAATACACCAGGCTGAACATCAGCACCGTGGGTGAGAGCATTTCGCGCAGCAGGCTGCCGGGGCCGTCTCCTGTTGTGTGGTTGGAAGGGGAGTTGTCTGCGGCCAGGGCATGCTGCAGATGTTGCTTGTCTTCGCGGCTCAGCCAGCGGGCCTGCTGCGGCGTGTCGTTCAGGTAGCCGAACACCACAAAGCCCATGATCACCGAAGGCAGGCCCTCCAGCAGAAACAGCCACTGCCACCCGTGCAAGCCCCACACGCCATCCAGCCCCAGTATCAGCCCCGAGATCGCCGACCCGAAGCCTGCGGTAAACGGCATCGCGATCATGAACAGGGCGTTGGCCCGTGCCCGGTAGGCCGCCGGAAACCAGAACGTCAGGTACAGCAGCACACCGGGCAGAAAGCCTGCCTCCGTGATACCGACCAGAATCCGCAGCAGGTACAGGCTGCTGGCATCGGTCGCGAAAAGTGTCGCGGTCGAGGCCAGCCCCCAGGCGATCATCAGGCTCCCGATCCATTTGCGCGCACCCACCCTGGCCAAGGCCATGTTGCTGGGGATACCACAGGCGATATAGGCGATGTAGAACAGCGTGGTTGCCATGCCGAACTGGGTGCTGCTCAGGCCTAGGTCACCCATCATGGTCAGGCCGGCAAAGCCGATGTTGATCCGGTCGAGAAACGACAGCACAAAGCACAGGAACAGAAAGCCGAGCAGGCGCCTGGACACTTTGCGCATCACGGCTTGCTGGGGGTTGTTGGCGGTTTCTGTCGTTGGAATGGGGGCAATGGTCTGATGCATGTGGGCGCCTGATTATTATTGGTTTCAGCGGCACCGGCTCCGGTGCATTGGCAAGGGCAGGTACTACAGGTCTTGAAGCGCGCACTGGGCAAGTTCGGTGAAGGCCTGGGCATCGCCAAGCGCATGGGCGCTGAGCAGCGCCAGCTTGGTCAGGAACAGCTCGGCCTTGGCCGGTGTGGCCTGGTCCAAAGCGTCTGCCAGTACGTCGTAAACCACTTCCAGGTCTGTTGCGGTCAGGGTGTTCATGGCGCTTCCTCTCAGTGCTTGCCCAAGGCAGTGTCGATGGCGGATTGCAGTTGTGCGGCCGATACCTGCAGCCAGCGGGCGCAGATGTGCTGGTCTGGGCGCACCAAGTAAGCGCCATTGCGGGGGATGCCATACTTGGCGGCGATGCGGCCGGTGGTGTCGTCGATCAGTTGGTCTGCCCCGGTGATGATGGCCTGGGCGTTTTGCGCAATCGCGATGATCTGCAAGGGCACGCCGCTGCTGCGAATGGCAGTCGCCTGCTCGATCACGTCACTTGGGATGCAGTCACTGTCGGTGAAATAGAGCAGGTAGAAGCAGGCACCCAAGTGGTCGAACAGGTAGTCGTCTTCGGCCAGCCTGATGTTCAGCAGCGGGGCGCCGTTGCGCGGGCCGGCAGTGAAATGCTCATTGTCGTCAGTTGCACAGTTGAGCACCGAGTCCGCGTAGTCGTGTGGCCGCGAGGTCCGCCAGTGGTACAACGGGCGGACGAATGCCTGGGTCAGCGACAGCGACAACACCGCATCGCGTACCAGGCGGTAACCCGCAGTGGGTGGCGCCATGAACCGGGTGCTCTTGCCGGCCTCGCCGATGATTTCCCGCGCCGCACTGACGCGTTCGGTGGAATAGGACGGCAGCAGCTTGGGGCCTGCCAAACCCTTGTGGGTGAGGGCCAGTTTCCACACCAGGCCATGGCAGTCCTGGAACCCGGTATTGGCGCCACGCACGCCGAAAATCGGCAACAGGTGTGCCGCGTCCCCGGCAAATATCACGCGCTTGTGGATGTAATTCGGCAGGGTCAGCGCCCGGGTGGAATAGACCGAGCTCCAGTCCATTTCCCACTGTGGGTCTTCAACGCCAAGCATGCGCAGCTGGGCATTGATGCGTGTGCGCAGTGATTCCGGTTGCAACGCCTGTTCCGGGGTTTCGTTTTCGGGCAGTTGGTAGTCGATGCGCCAGATATCACCCGGTTCGCGGTGCATCAATACGGTGTTGCCCGGGTTCCAGTCCGGGTCGAAATAGGCCAGGCGCTCGGTGGGCAGGCCTAGGTCGATCTTGATATCAGCAATCACGAAGCGCCCTTTGTACGCGGTACCCTCCAGTTTCAGCGCCAGCAGGGTGCGCAAGGTTGAGCGGGCACCGTCCGCCGCTACTACCCAATCAGCGTCCAGTTCATAGCTACCGGCTGGGGTATCGATGCTCAGCCGGGCGAAGTCGTCATACTGTGCCAGGCCGGTTACGCGGTTTCCCCAGCGCAGGTCTACCAACGGATCAGCCTCGGCGGCCTCGACCAGCAACTGCTCCAGGCAGGGTTGTTGCAGGTTGGTCATGGGCGCGTAGCGGTCGTCAGGGTCGTGTGGGTTTTCCATTCGAAACACCAGCTGGTTGCGGTAGAACGAATTGCCACAGCTCCACGGCAAGCCAAGCTCGCAGACCCGCTCGGCGACACCTACCTGCTGCAGGATTTCCATCGAGCGACGGGTGAACACGATCGCCCGGCTGCCCTCGCTCACTTGCCGTTCCGCCGCCAGTACCACGCAGGCTATACCATGACGGGCAAGGTCCAGGGCAGTGGTCAGGCCGATCGGGCCGGCGCCTACCACCACTACAGGTTTGCGTTCAACGCGGGCGGCCCCGACGCTGGCCGTATGGGCGGGGAAGACTTGATAGTTGAAATAGAGGGAGCGACGCGACTCGCTATGGGGCTGATGCATGTGGTGCACATCCTTATTTTTGTAGCTTTTCAGGTGTGCAAGTGACTGTACTCGAGGCGACAGCCAGCGATGTCCCCTTGAGGGGACAACTGCAATTTCCACGGCCTGCAGAGCGAAGCAGGCGCTGCCCACTGTCTATAATGTGGGCAACTCTTCGCGCGACGGATGCTCACATGGCCAGATCAACAGTCCTTACAGCTGTTCTCACCTCATTGGCCTTGGCCTTTGGCCCGGCGCTCGCTGACCCGGGTAACGGCAAAGGCCAGGGCCAAGGTCAGGGGCACGGCAAGGGCCAGGCTCAACACTCCCAAGGCCAGGGTAATGCGGGCGGCCACAAGCAGAGCGCTGGCGGCAAGGACTGGCACGGCGGCCCGTCCATCGACCGTGGTGATGTGCTGGGCATTCTCGGTGGCCACCGCAGTTACTGGAGCCCAGGCCCCGCATTGCCTCCAGGTATTCAGAAGAACCTGGCGCGCGGCAAGCCCTTGCCGCCCGGAATCGCCAAAAAACTGGATGGCCGCCTGGTGGGGCAGCTGCCGCACTATGACGGCTATGAGTGGATGCAGGCGGGCGCGGACCTGATTCTGGTCGCTGTGGCGACCGGGATCATCTATGAGGTGTTGAACGGGGCGTTCGACTAGGGCCGCAGGCAAGGGTGTCAACCGCTGCCGTCAAGGCGGGCTGGAATGAGTCAAGCGGCCGATTGCTGAATTATTTCTTGTCCTTCAGGTCAGGTAATGAGTCCCTTATCTGCTTCTGAGGTTCTCATGCACACGTATACCGTTCGCTACCTGCTCAACGGCCAGCCTGCCAGTCATACCTTTGAGCTGAAACAGAATGCACTCGCCCTGCACGAAGCGGCGCTTCACCTGATGGTGCTGCACTTTGGTGATGGCGAGAACAGCCTGGTCATGCCGCCCGCCGACGCCACCCCTCTGCAGATTCTTGCGCAGGCAGAGGTACTGGGTTTATCGCAAATCCAGCTGGCTTGACCGCTGCCAGTTCAAGCCGCCTGCACCCTGGCAAGCAAAAGCCGCGATCCCGGCCTTTTGCACCACCGGTCGAACACAAGGCACTCTCACCAGCCGATTTCTCTCTGAATAACAAGCGCACCTTCGCCGCGCTGCAACCAGGAGAACGCCCATGGCAATCGACCACAATGGCCCCGACTCGCCCTACCCGGGGCCAACGGAAAATACCACCGACGCAGAGGCGGCCCACGGCTCGGGCCTTGAAGAGGCTGAGTCCGAGCCCAAGCAAGGCGTCGGTGAAGCCTGGTCCGAAAAGCGCCCGGTAGACTGGGACCCACCTCCCGGCAATCCCGGTTCGGACCAGGACGGGCAGCTCGACCGGGACAACGGTACCGCAAGAACCAACGATGAGCAGGCGGGGGCAGGTGATGGAGAGGTTCCATTACCCGCAGATGATGACGGCCCGATCGAAGAGGAAATGAAAGACGTGGAGGCCAATAACTCGGTTTCCGCCGAGCATCCTCAACCGCGTTGATGGCGTTTGCCTTACAGGGCCTGATGCCAACAACCTAAAGGCGTCCAGGCCCTGCCATCATGGTTCGATCAGCCGCTTCTCCATGATGATCGTGCGTTCATCGCCGTGGTATTCATCACGTACTTTGCTGTACCCCAAGCAGTTGTAGAAACCCTGCGCCGTAATCGAAGAGGGCACTCGCAACCGCTGCGAGCCACGCATCAGCGCCTCGTTTTCGACTGCCAACATCAACTGCTCGCCGATACCCGACCGCTGATATTCGGGGGCGACGAATACGCTTCTGACTACATCATCTTCAAGGCTGGCAGTAGCCACGACCTCATCGTGATTAGCCGCAACGAAGATCAGGCGTTTCTCAAGCAGGCCTGCAATGCGCGCTTCGCTGAACGATTTTTCGACCCTGGCAATGGTCGCGGCGTCGTAGTCCGCTGCGTTTGTCTGGCGCAGGGCGGCGATGATTACTCGGCTAATATCCGCAGCATCTTCTGGTCGCGCCCTGCGAATCTGATACTTCATGGGGTTACCTCAATTCATTGATCTGGCACGGCCACTGTGGGAACGGGTTTACCCGCGAAGCAGCCTGCGCGGAGTATGGCACCGGCTGCGCCGGTGTTCGCGGGCAAGCCCGCTCCCACAGGTATGGCGCCAGGCTCAAACGTTGCACCGCCCCTGTGGGAGCTGGCTTGCCTGCGATGGGCTGCGTAGCAGCCCCTC
Source organism: Pseudomonas sp. TSO6 (assembly GCF_056098905.1). Lineage (NCBI taxonomy): Bacteria > Pseudomonadati > Pseudomonadota > Gammaproteobacteria > Pseudomonadales > Pseudomonadaceae > Pseudomonas > Pseudomonas sp. TSO6. Next base: position 261,560 of record NZ_JBLZWV010000026.1, read on the forward strand.
TGGCGCATCAACGCCGCCGTAATACGGTAGCCAGCCCAACGGTCAGCACTACGGCGCAAAGCATGGCCAGCCCGATGGTCAGGCCAACGCCCCACACTTCGAGCAGCGCCGCCAGCACAAGATAAAACGCGATCACCCCCACCGCACCGATCGCATTGCCCCGCACCATCGCTACCATCCCGGCCCGCCCGCCTTGTACATGGGCGAACACCACCAGTGGCCAGGCAATCACCGGTATCGGGGCGAGCATCCCGCTGGTCGCCGGGCCCAACCAACTGGCCAGGCTGGTGATGATCATCAGCAGGCAAGTAGCAGACACCATGCGCAGGGGGATCTCCCAAAATCGCTGACGGGCGCGGCTCAAAGTCTCGGGCTTGGGCTCACGGCCGCTGGCGCGTATCAGCACGCCGATCAGCACCAGTGCCACGGCAATCGACAGGGGCAGGGTGCCCCAGTGGGTAAACGCATAGGCGGCCACGCCATAGCACAGCAACGCCAGCAGCACGGCCACGGCGGTGCCGAGCCTGCGCGTGGCCAACAGGTAGAAGGTGTAGGTGGCCTGCACCGCCGCCAGGCCGCCCAGTGCGCCGGGTATCGCGCCCAAGGCGAAGGCATTGCCCTGTTCCAGGCACAGGAAGGTCATTACCAGGGCCGAGGTGATCGGCAGGCCGGACAGCAACCCACCCAGCAAACCGCCCCAGCGCCGCGAGGCGAGAGAGATGGCCCACATCAGCAGGGGGGTGACGATAAGTTTCAGGTAGAACAAGGTCATTGCGGGTGTATCCAGGCTAGATGACGGTGCGCCCGCCGTCGGCATTGGGTAGGGCGCGGATGATTCACCCGCGGCTGGCCTCCAGGGCCTGGGCCAGGTCGGCGATGATGTCGTCACTGTGCTCGATGCCTATCGACAGGCGCACCATGTCCCGCGGCACGCCGGCCTTTTCCAGCTCCTCGTCGTTGAGCTGGCGGTGGGTGGTGGAGGCGGGGTGGCAAGCCAGTGACTTGGCATCGCCGATGTTTACCAGGCGCACCACCAGTTGCAACGCATCGATGAAACGCGCACCGGCAGCCTGGCCGCCCTTGATGCCGAACGACAGGATCGACGCCGGCTTGCCGCTGGTGTAGCGCTGGGCCAGTTCATGCTCGGGGTGGTCGGGCAGCCCGGCGTACTTCACCCAGGCTACCTGCTCGTGAGCTTGCAGGTAATGGGCGACTTTCAGCGCGTTCTCGGTGTGGCGCTCCATGCGCAGGGCCAGGGTTTCCAGGCCTTGCAGAATCAGGAAGGCGTTGAACGGCGACAGCGCGGCGCCCATGTTGCGCAACGGCACCACGCGGCAGCGGCCAATGAAGGCGGCGGGGCCGAAGGCTTCGGTGTAGGTGACGCCGTGGTAGGACGGGTCGGGGGTGTTGAGCAGGGCGAAACGTTCCTTGTTATCGGCCCAAGGGAACGTGCCGGAGTCGATGACGATGCCGCCGATGCTGGTCCCGTGGCCGCCGATGTACTTGGTCAGCGAGTGCACGACAATGTCCGCGCCATGTTCGAACGGTCGGCACAGCACCGGGGTAGCCACGGTGTTGTCGACGATCAGCGGCACACCGTGGCGGTGGGCGGCTTCGGCCAGTGCGGCGATATCGACGATATTGCCGGCGGGGTTGCCGATGGATTCGCAGAACACCGCCTTGGTGCGCGCGTCGATCAAGGCTTCGAGGGCGGCAATGTCGTCATGGGCGGCGAAGCGGGTTTGGATGCCCATGCGCGGCAGGGTGTGGGCCAGCAGGTTGTAGGTGCCGCCGTACAGCTTGGCCACCGAGACAATGTTGTCACCAGCCTCGGCGACGGTCTGGATGGCGTAGGTGATGGCCGCCATGCCCGACGCCACCGCCAGCGCGCCAACCCCGCCTTCGAGGGCTGCCATGCGCTTTTCGAGTATATCGTTGGTAGGGTTCATGATGCGCGAGTAGATGTTGCCGGCCACTTTCAGGTCGAACAGGTCGGCGCCGTGCTGGGTGTCGTCGAAGGCGAAGGAGGTGGTTTGGTAGATCGGTACAGCCACTGCCTTGGTGGTCGGGTCGGGGCTGAAGCCCGCGTGGATGGCGAGAGTTTCCAGCTTCATGCAATCGGTCCTTGAGCGTGGGGTGGAAGCGTTTGAGCATGCGGCGGTGGGGGGAGTGGGTCAAGGACGTCGTGGTGGCGCCATACCGCAGCCCTAGGGCGCGGCTTGCCGAAGCCGGCATAAATTGGCAATCTCCGCCGCAATATCAAAAAGATATCATGCAATGTTCCAGGCCCTGTGCATGGACGCTTATACAAAAGGGATTTCCCATGCCGCACGCTGTAAAAACGATCACCCAGGCGCTGGATGAAGCACGTGTCTTGATGGCCGATTGGGTCGTGCCCGAAGGCGCCAGTGACGCAGACACCTTGGGCGAGCTGGTCGGGGTGCTGGATAACCGAACCCTGAACGACGCAATGCGCACCTTGTCGGCGCCATTTCATCAGGGCATCAACCGCAAGCTGCTGACCCCGCGCTACAAAGTCGCCTTCGACCTCCTGCACAAGTACGGGGTCATGGTGGACCCAAGCTCACTCAGCGATGAAGTAATCGAGCGCCTCTACCCGCGGGTCAATTACCCGCGCTTCAGCTATGGGCAGACCTTGCGCGAGTGGAGCGACGCGGTACTGGGCGAAGGCGAGCAGGTGCAGTTCTTTCTGCCGCAGGCCCCGCGCCGTAATACGCACTTGGCCACCGTGCAGTTCCTCAGTGATGACATCCGCGAGCTAACCGACGCGTTGGTCAAGGCTGCCTGCCCGGCTGATGAGGCAGAAGTGGCGGGCGTAGAGGAAGACAGCGCCTATGAGCCCGAAGTGCGGCTGGCCGCACCCACTGAGCTCGCCGCCGAAGCGCAGGACATTACCTCGGGGGCGCGGCGAGGCATCAACACCCTTATTGCCCTGGGCGAGGAAGCCGAGGAACGCTGGTCGCCGGCCATGCGTGAATGCATCGCTGCGGTCAGGAAGAATCACGAGCGGGATGAAGAAGCAGACACGCTGGACGTGATGGTCGAGTTGGTCGACCGCCTCGACAAGCTGGCCCGTGAAGCCCGCAAGTTGCTGCAGGAGCGCGACACCGGCACATGCTGACCGCCCGCCGCCCCAAGCGCTGGTACGAATTCTTCACTAAGCCCTGGTGACTGCGCCAACTGTAAAGTTATGCAAAGTTTCCCTGTGCCATCACCCCACAGCTCTAGAATCCGCCCGCTGCCGAACCGGCTACTGGCAGGCAGCAGATCTAACCCTGTGGAGCGTTCCAATGAAGTCGAAACATCTTTTCCGTGCAGCCCTGGTTGCAGTCCTGGTATCTAGCCTGTCGGGTTGCTGGATGTTCATGCCGCCGGGCGGTGGCGGCGGTCACGGTGGTGGCCACGGCGGTAGCGGTGGCTTCGGTGGCCATCAGGGCGGTGGCCCTCGCTGAGCTGACCTCGCGATGGAACGCACTGCCTCGGCCGGGATGCAGCTGGGCACCCGGCGCGAGAGCATGCCTCAGCACTTACAGGGCCGACCGCTCGTTCGCCCCTCCAGCTAGCCGCTTGCCATCCTGCCCCTAGAAGCCGCTCCCCCCGGCTGCCCAAGTTCTACCTCCCGCGTAACCCTTCGCGATGTGGTGGTCGCCGATTCGAGCAGCCGTTGGACGCTGTCGTTCCGATGATGACAAAATGATGTCGTTCAGGCTTCCTTCAGTATTCCTGGCTCAATTCCCTACAGTGGCTCTCCAGGCGTTCAGGCACATTCATGTACTACGGAAACTATACCGATGGGCTCATCGCTGGCCGACAGCAAGGTCATCAGGTGGGCTATGACGAAGGTCACAGCGACGGGCGCAAAAAAGGTGAGCAGATCGGCTATGACCAAGCGTGGTATGAAGCGGGTGGGATGATTGATGAATTGCGCCTGCAAGTGAATTATCAAACGGCTGTAACGCAGCAGATGCACGCACATGCCTATGAACTGGAAAAACAGGTTCTGCAGCAAGAAGCTTATATCGATGAGCTGAAAGCGCTGCTGGAAGCGCAGGACGCGCAGGTCGATACATTGACCTCAGAAAATGCTGAGCTGCAGGGTTATAGCGATCGGTTAAGGGCGTACGGCGAAGAATGCGCCGCTTTTATTGAGGGGCAAGAAAAGAGGCTGGAAGCGCTTGTCGTAGAGAACACGGATGGTCAGCAGCATCGCCAGCGAATGCACCAGCAAGTCTCAGAGTTGGTTGATTGCTTGAAGAGTGGGCAGGTCTATGCTCGCGAATTGGAAACCGATCGTGAATGGGTTGATGAAGCCAATAAAACCCTCGTGCGTGTGTTCAACCACACAATGCTGGTTATGACTGCCGTCTTTGCTGCATTCGAAGAACAGGAGGAGTCCCACGCGCTATCAAGGGCTGTGAATGTCCAGGCTTCATTCGAGCGGCATTATTTTGACCGGTTGGAGTACGCGTTGAACGCAGGCTTCATTGGTACTTCGCCGGACAGGGATGCCGATCTGCAGGTTTGGGCGCCTCAGTTTAGTGATCAGCTATTTACTGTCATGCGCCGCGTCCATCACATAAGTTCCATCGCTCAAGCACGCTATCCTTTATGTGGACCATTTCCCGATCTGATCACGTCCCTCATCATGGATGGCCGCACCATCAGGCCGGTTTTGGTTGAGGTTCCGGATGACCTTGATGAAGGCGAGCCTTCCCGAGATTGATGAAAGGGCTTGGCGGTCCTCAGCGTGGGGTTGGCCTGATAGCTCACCACGCTATCCTCTCGCCATCCCACCCCCAAAAACTGCCACTCTCCGACGGCCCAAGCCGTCCCACCTGCTCAATCACACACCGTGCAGCAAACGCCGGTTCAAACAGCTGCCCCTCCGGCACATTCCCTTGAAACGGCCGTGAGAGTTCGGTATCGGTAGTCCCCGGATGCAGCGCCAGGACCGTGGCGTTCGGGTTCAGGCGTTTCAGTTCGATGCTTGCCGTGTGCAGCAGCTGGTTCAGCGCCGCCTTGCTCGCACGATAGCTGTACCAGCCGCCCAGTCGATTGTCGCCGATCGAACCAACCCTGGCCGACAGAGCTGCAAAGGTGGCGGGCTGGTTGCGCAGCAGTGGCATCAGGTACTTGAGCAACAGAATCGGTGCGAATGCATTGGTGGCGAAGCTGGCCTGTAGGCTGTTGAGGTCCAGTTGGGCCAGCGATTTCTCGGCTTTGGTGCCCTCCTGGTGGAGGATACCGAGTGTGCTGATAACCAGGTGAAGGTGCGGGCAGGCAAGGCCCACCTCATTTGCAACCGCAGCCAGCGCCAGCTCGTCGCGCGCATCGCAATCCAGCAGTACCACACGTTCGCCATGTGCCCGGGCAAGGGCAAGCAACCCGTCAGCGGTGCTGGCATGCCGCGACACAGCCCAGACCCGGCTTACATCATCGCGGGCCAGCAACGCCGTACACAGTGCCAGGCCGATACCTCGGCTGGCGCCACATATCAGCACGCGGGCATTGTCAGATAATCCGGGGATCAGGCTCATTGGGTGCGCCTCATGTTTCGAATGAATCTAGCCCACCGGCATGGTCTTTTGTTGTAAATATGCGTTCTAGCTTGTGTTTTTGGGGCCGCTTTGCGGCCCATCGCGACACAAGGCCGCTCCTGCAGGCGATCGCGATTCCTGTAGATACTCTGTTGGCGGTCAAGCTTTTCTAAGGTACTCAGAGCTGAAAAGCTTGGCCGTATCAAATGGTTCACCGGTGCGTATATCGCCCATGGCAATTTTGCTGGCAATGGCCCAATAGCTCAGGCTTGCCATGCCCTTGTAGGAGCAGCCTTGTGCTGCGAAGAGGCCGGCAAGGCAAAAGATCATCTTCGCCAGCTATGGCCACTTCGCAGCACAAGGCTGCTCCTACAGGTACTTTGCATGGCTTGAAACCAGTGCCTGCTTGGCCCGGTTCAGCGGCTAGATCAGGTAATCGAGGATGGTCTGCTCACCGGTGCGGATATCCCCCATGGTAATTTTGCCGGCAATGGCTCAATCGGTCAGGCTTACCATTTCCTTGAGCGGCCTTGTGTCGCGATGGGCTGCGCAGCAGCCCCAGTCTGCAAACGGTGCCTATCAGAAGTTGTAGGTCAGCCGGGTGAAGTAATAACCCCCGGTAAAACCATACGGCGAATACGCCCCATACCCCTTGGTCATGGTCTTGCTGCTGGGGTTCTGCCGTTCGGGGTAAACATCAAACAGGTTCTGCGCCCCCACGGCCAGGTTGAGGTCTTTGGTCAGCTGATACCCCACGTCGATATCGGTGATCCAGCGCGCCTTGTACTCCCGGTCCAGGCTGCGGTCGGTCGCCGAGTTCACTTCACGCCATGAACCATAGCGGGTCAGGGTGAGGTTGCTGGTCCAGCGCTCGCGTTGCCAGTTGGCGCCCAGAATCAACTTGGTGTGCGGCTGCACCTCCGTCAAAAAGTTGCGCGCCTGGCGGTCCATCAGGCTGTAGTCCGTGCCCTGGATAGTGACGTTCTCCTTGTAGCTGAGGATCTGCGTCTGGTTCCAGTTGAAGGCAGCTGTCCATTTCAGTTGCCCCCAGTTGCCCAGGTTCTGGTCGAAATTGCCGACCAGGTCCAGGCCCTTGGTGCGGGTGTTTGCGCCGTTGGTGAAATAGCGCCCGCCAGAGGTGGAGTCGATGCCGTTGTCCAGCAGCGCCTGGGTCACTTCGTCGCCCAGCAGGGTACCGGTGAGCGTGATGCGGTCGCGCACATTGATCACGTACGCATCCGCAGTAAACGACAGCTGCGGGGCAGGCTGGTAGGTCAGGCCCAGGCTGTAGTTGGTCGAACGCTCGGGCTTGAGTGCGGTGGCGCCCAATGCCTTGGCTGCCGCCGAGTCCACCGGCAGTACGCCGTAGTTGATCGATTGGTACACACCATTGACCACGCCGTAGGTAGTCGAGCGGGCGCTGAACAGGCTGTTGGCCAGCGACGGTGCACGAAAGCCGTTGCTGACCGTGGCGCGCACGGCTAGCTCGGGGGTGAACTCGTAGCGCGTGGTCAGCTTGCCGCTGCGGGTGGCGCCCACTCCGCGGTTGTAGTGTTCGTAGCGCAATGCGCTGCCCAGGTACCACTGCGGCAGCGGGTTGAAGCCGACGTCGATGTAGCTGGCCACGCTGTTGCGGCTGGTGCTGGTGGCTTCGTCCGGCGAGATTCCGTTGGTGACCTGTGCACCGGAGGCGGCGCAGTCGCCGGGCGCACGGCAGTAGCCGCCGTTGGCCCACGAGGCCCAGTCGCCATCGCGCACCTGATAGGTGTCACGGCGGTGCTCCAGGCCCCAGGACAGGTCAAGCGGCTTGTCCAGGCCGATGTCGAAGCTGCGTTGCAGGTCCAGGTTGCTGGTCAGCTGTGTGGCAATCCAGGTGCCCGATTCGAAATGGTTGGGCGTGGCCTCGCCCAGCGAGGCGTTCTGGTTGTGCGTGGTGCCCTGCAGCGCCTCGTTGCGCCCGTAGGTGCTGGACAGGTCCCAGGCCCACTCGCCGGCATTGCCCTTGGCGCCGAAGGCGCCCTGCACATCATCTTCCTCGATGTACCAGGTGGGCGTGTAGCCACTGGGGTAGCCGTTGGGGCCGGTGGTGATGGTGTTGGTGATGGTCGGCAGGCGGAAGTTCTGGCCCTGCTCGGCCTTGCGGTGCGAATAGGTGGTGAAGGAGTACAGGGTCAGATCGTCGCTTAGCGGCAGTTCGGCGTTGTAGCCCAGGGTCAGCAGGTTGATCTTCGGCGTGCCGTAGCCGCCGTAGGTCGACTTGCCGGCCTTGTCGAAGGCTTCGGCGTAGCTATAGCCGTTGGCGCTGGCCTTGTTGTCGTCGTTCTGGCTGCGTGCATCCAGGGCCAGCTGCACGATGCCGCTGTCACCGATCTCGAAGCCCTTGTTCAAGCCTTGTTGCACGGTCTGCTTCTTGCCGTCGTAACCCTGGCCTGCATTGGTCACCGAGGTGCCGGAAGCGTCGGCTTTGAGGATCACGTTGATTACCCCGGCAATGGCGTCGGAGCCGTACTGGGCGGCTGCGCCATCGCGCAGCACCTCGACGTGGTCGATGAGGCTGATGGGGATCAGGTCAAGGTCGGTGGGCGCTGCGCCCGCATGGATGCCGCTGATGTTAAGGGTGGCGCTGGTATGGCGGCGCTTGCCGTTCACCAGTACCAGCACCTGGGCCGCATTCAGCCCGCGCAGGCTGGGCGCACGGGCCATGCCGCTGGCGTCCCAGCCGGTCTTTTCCGGCAGGGTGAAGGATGGCACGGTGGCGCTGAGGGCTTCCATCAGGCCGGGCTTGCCGGTTTGCTGCAGTTGCTTGGCGCTGATCACATCAATCGGCACCGGGCTGGTGGTGACGGTGCGTTTTTCCGAGCCGCGGTTGCCGGTGACGATCACGGTGCCCAGCTGTGACGCGGCCGTGGCCTGGGTAGCGCTTTCGGCAAATGCGTCAGGCGCGGCCAGGCCGGTGGTACCAAGGGCCATGGTCAGCAGTGCGGGTTGCAGGCGCGGGCTGGGCAGTTTCAAGGCGTGAAGCATGTTCGCTCTCCATGAGCGCTGTCGAACAGCGGGTGCACAGGGGCCGCCCGCCGGGTGGCCCCGGCAGGCAAGCAACAAGGGGGTGGGTTAGCGGCGTATCAGGGCGCTTTTGCAGCGACCGCTTCGATCTCGACCAGGGCGCCCGGCAGGGGCAGGGCCACCACCTGCAAGGCGGTGCGAGTTGGCTTTTTCGGTTGCTCGGCAGTGGCGAAAAATTCGGTGTAGGCGGCTTGCAGCCCGGCAAAATCCAGCTTGCCTTCGGTGGCGGGGTCGCCTACCAGAAACACCCTCAGCTGTACCACGTCACTCAGGCCCAGGCCCTGGCTTTGCAGGGCTGCCTGGATCTTTTTCAGTACCGAGCGGGCCTGGGTTTCGGTGTTGCCATAGGCGGCAATGGTCTGCGGTGGCGCCTTGGGGTCGGCGACGTCGGGCAGCGTCCCGCTGATGAAGGTCAGCGAGGTACCGGCGGGTACGGTGACCAGTTGCGAAATGGGGAACTTCGAACCTGGCGGGTCGACACGCTTGATGGTGTCGGCCTGGGCGGTAAGTGCGGACAGTGACATGAAGGCTCCAAGCAGCAGGGCAGTTGTGTTCATCAGAAGGCTTCCTTGTTCAGGCGGCGACGCCGCGTTGCTGTTGCAGGGCGTGCCGGGCGATCTGCCCGACTACATGGCGTGCCGAATCCGCAGCGCTGTTCTGCCAGATGCCCACCCCGCCATGGGCCAGTGCATCGCTGGCCAGCCAGGTGCGGCCCTGGGGCTGGTTGAGGTGCGAGTAGCCGGGTTCGGCCAGCACGTCATGGACAATCCACGGGCTTTCGCTGAACGGCACCTTGGACCAGTTCACCGCCACCCCGCGCTGCAACTTGCCGGCATGGCCCGGGTGCAGCGACTCCACGGCCTGGCGCGACGACGCCAGTTGCTGCTCTGTCGAACGCGTGGCGAATGTGCGCGCCACTTCGCCGGTGTTGTAGGTGCCCACCAGGATGCCCTGGGCACTGTTCAGGTGGTCGCTGGGGTACCACAGCAGCCGCGCTTCGTGGTTGATGTAGGAGAGCCCGCCGTAGATCTGGAACTCGCTTTCCCAGAAGCGCGGTGCCTGCCACGCCACCTTGTTGGCCAGGTCCGGCTTGGCCTGGGCGATGGCCGCCTGGGTGGTCTTGCCAAAATTGTGGTCAACCCGGGCCAGCAGTGGCAGGGGGATGGTGACGATGGCGTAGTCGGCGGTTTCCACCTGGGTCTTGCCGCTGCGACGGTCACGCCAGGTAACCTGGCTTGCGTTGTCGCCGGTGCGGATCGCCTGCACTTCGGCGTGCAGTTGCACCTTGTCCTGCACCTTGGCGTACAGGGCTTTGGCAATCTGGTCCATGCCGCCGACCGGCTGGAACATGGTGGCGGAAAACTCCGGGATCTCGTCAAACACCAGCGGCAGCATCAGGTTAGGGTTTAGCAGTTGCTTGAGTGCGACTGGCTGGCGCTGGATCGGGGTCTGGTCGCCCGCCCCGGCGAAGCGGGTATAGCCGGCGCGGACCGAGCCCTTGTAATGGCGCTGCTCGTCGAGGTCGCCGTATACCTTTAGAAAGTCCAGCAGGGCCTTCTGGTCGCCGGTGTCCAGTTCCTTGTCCAGCGCTTTGCCGCTGATGCTGCGCGACAGCAGTTCGCTGAGGTGCCCACGGGTGTCATTCACCGCCTGGCGCAGCAGCAACGGTGGCTGCGCAAGGTCTGGTTGGGCGAGGGCGTTGCGGCTGCTGTTGACCAGCACTTCCAGCGGCACGCCCAGCTCGCGGCAGTAGCCGAGGATGGTCAGGTGGTGGCTGGGCAGCCGTGCGGGTCCTGCATTGAAGTAGTGGCCGTTGTCGAAACGCACCTGCTGGCGGCTGCCGTCATTGTGCAGTACCTCGTCGCCGTTGCGCAGCGTCCAGGCGCGCCCGCCGATTCGCTCGCGGGCTTCCAGCACGCGCACCTCAAAACCGGCTTTGCCAAGTTCATAGGCTGCCACCAGGCCACTGATGCCAGCCCCCACTACCAGCACGCGCTTGCCATTGCCGGACGTGGCTGGCAGGCCCAGCGGCTGGAAGGTGCTGGCCGTGGCTGCAGTGGGCAACAGGCCCAGGGCGGACAGGCTGCCAAGCGCGGCGCCATAGCTGCCAGCGGCCATCAGGTGGGCAATAAGGTCTCTACGGGTCAAGCCCATGGTGTGTTCTCCTTGCAAGTGGAAAGTGAGTCCGTTCAGCGCGGCGCTACAGCTCGTAGCGCACGCTCAGCAGCACGGTGCGGGGGTCGTTGACCGAGTAATAGGCGGTGCGGCTGGCGGCCGAGTAGGCAATGCTTTGCGGGTACGCGCGGTCGAGCAGGTTCTTGACCGACAAGGTGGTGGTCCAGTGGCCGTCCGCGCTGGCATAGCTGGTGCTGGCATTCCAGAAGCCCTGGGCAGGTACTTCGTAGATATCGGCGTTCAGCGGGTTGGCGTAGGAGCGGGTCTGGTACTGGTAGTCGGTGTTGGCCACCAGCTCACCCGGCAGGCTGACGGGCACCGTCCAGTTCAGGCCAAGGCTGGCGTTCCATTCCGGTGCAAAGATCATTTCCTTGCCGTCGGCACTCACGCCTGGGCCACTGGCGTTCTGGAAGTCGTCGTACTGGCTTTTCAGGTAGCCCAGGTTGGCGGTCAGGCGCAGGTCGCGCGCCAGCAGCACGGTATTTTCCAGCTCCACGCCGTAGGTGTGGGCACTGCCAACGTTGGTGCGCAGGTTGGCGCTGATGGCCGGGTCCCAGGCATTGGTCTGCAGGTCGTCGTAGTCGTTGTAGAAGAAGGCGATGTTGCTGCGCAGGCGGCCATCGGCAAAGTCGCCCTTCAAGCCCACCTCATAGGTGGTGACGTTTTCCGGATCAAAGCCCTGCTCGGCAGCGGCGCGGGTTGGCGCGCGGTTGTCGAAGCCGCCAGCCTTGAAGCCCCGGGCCACATAGCCGTATTGCACCAGGTTGTCGCTCCAGGCGTACTCCAGGCCGATCTTGGGGCTGAGGGATGCCCAGGAATCGCTGGTTTCGGCAGCGAAATTGGTGCCGGTGATTGCCCGGTCGGTGGTGATGGCGTAGTTGGTGTAATCGAAGTTCTTGTGCTCGTGGGTGAAGCGCAGGCCGGTGGTCAGCGACAGGCGAGGGGTGAGCTTGTAATTGCTCTGGCCGTACAACGCGTAGCTTTCGGTATCGGTGGTGCTGTATTGGCCGCTGGCATTGACCCGGTTTTGCGCCACCGAAAAGGTCAGGCTGTCGCGCTCGGCGCGGAAGCGTTCCTTGTACAGATACACACCGAGGGTGTAGCTGAACCTGTCGTATTCGCCGTTGAGCTGGAACTCCTGGGTGGCGTAGCGCTGCTTGTAGGTGATCAGGTTGTTCTGGATCGGCGACGCGGTGCCGTTGTTGGCCTGGCCGGAGTTGTCGTAGTCCACCGGCTGGTCGAACTCGGACCAGGCCGTGACCGATTTGAAGTTCAGGTGGTCATCGATGTTGTAGAGCGCACGCAGCACCGCACTGCCCTGGTCCAGCTTGTTCTTCGGGTCGAGGCTGCTGTAGGTCTTGAACTTGTCGAAATGGCCGTTGGCCGGGTTGAAGGGGGTATAGCTGGTGGTATCGCCGCGGTCGAAAGTGCCGGCCAGGGTCAGTTGCACGTCCCAGGGCGAATCCTGCGGGGCCAGGCGCAGCTTGCCGCGGTAGGACTGGATGTCGATGTTGTTGACGTCCTTGTCACGGGTGCGGTTGTACACGGTGCCGTCGCGGGTCAGGCGTATGGCCGAGAAACTGCCGTACAGGGTGTTGTCTACCAGTGGCCCGCTGACCAGCAGGCGGCCGTTCTGTGCGTTGTAGTTGCCGGCACCCAGCTCGACGAAGGCGCGGGCCTGCTGGGTCGGATCGCGGGTGATTACCCGTATCGCGCCGGCTGCACTGTTGCGCCCGTACAGGGTGCCTTGTGGGCCGCGCAGCACTTCAACGCGCTCCACGTCGTTGAAGTCCAGCATCGAAGAAATCGCCCGCGGGATGTACAGGTCGTCGGCGTATACCGCAACGGCCGCTTCCTGAATCGGGTCGGTCTCGCCAATACCGCGTATGCCGTAGGTTTGTGCGCTGTAGGAAATGGACTGGCGGTTCAGGGTGAGGTTGGGCACCCGACCGGACAGGTCGCGGATGTTGTTGATCTGCGCATCCTGCAGGGTGCGCTCGTCGAAAGCGCTGATCGCCAGCGGGGTTTTCTGCAGGTTCTCGGCACGGTGCTCCGCTGTGACGGTGACTGTTGGCAGCTTGTCGCCTGGCGTTTGGGCAGGCTCGGCGAAGGCCGTGGGCGTGAAGAGGGCAAAAGCAACGGCGGCGGACAGGTGAGGGCGTACAGGGTAGGGCAAAGGCTTCATGCTGCAGCTTCCAGATAACCAGCATCGAGTGGGATTTCGGATACCTGGATACCGCAGCCGGGTGTGATGACCGAGGCGCAAGGAGGTATTAGGTTCCTTTGCCTCCGCCAGTCAGGGGTCGGTCTGGTGAGAACATATCTCTATGAAAAAACGTTTTGAAATACTTTTTGCGTCTAAGCTAATATTATTAATATGAATTAATAAAAATTCTTAAAATTCAATAAATGCATTTTATGGTTGATGTAGAGGTGGTTTTTCAGGCGCCGAGTGGTCAGTCAGGACTAAACCTCCACATCCACGAAGCTGGTGGGTTACTTCGAATCGCTGCGGGCCAAGGTTCGTAAGCCTCAAGGATGAAAAGCAAACCTCTTTGGCTAACGCAGGGGCTAGCTGTCTCCGGTTCGCACCCCTGCGCCTGAGCGTCACTCCAGGTAAATCTTGGTCAACAACCGCAACAACTGGTCCCGCTCCTCATCATCCAGCGCCGAGGTCGCCTCGCGGTCGCTGTCCTTGGCGATCTGCTTCAGTTCCTTGAGCAGCGCTTCTCCCGCCTTGCTCAAGAAGATTCCGTAAGACCGCTTGTCCGGCTTGCACCGCACGCGCACGGCCAAGGCTCGTTCTTCCAGCTTGTTCAGCAGGGGCACCACCTGCGGTGGCTCGATCGCCAGCGAGCGCGCCAGGTCAGCCTGCAGCAATGCCGGTGTCGTCCTGCACCCGCACAGGCGTGTCGTGCGGGGAGAGCATCGTTGAACGCCCCCTGTTCGCCACCCCGAACGGCACATGCACCATCGGCAATTCCCCCGCCGGCGACTGCAAGTGGCTGCGCTGGTCGTCGAAGAACACATGCGGCTTCAGAATCGACAACACCCTGGGCTTCTCCATGCCGCCGAGAAAGAAGCACTCGTCCGGCGATACGCCCCAGTCCTTCAACGTCGTCACCACCCGCTCATGTGAAGGCGCATTGCGCGCCGTGACAATGGCAATCCGCAAGATCCGCTTGTAGTCCGGGTTCTCGGCCAGCTTGCGGTCCTCTAGCATGCGTATCAGCGAAAGCTTGCGGTACAGGTCCGCCAGCGGCCCTGGCGAATGGGGTATGCCCTTGTGCACGCGCTCGTGCTCCTGAAAGTCATCCAGGTTGTCGTTGCGCTTGTACACACTCTCCGCCTCGTCGTCGGCAATCACTCCATCGAAGTCGAAGGCTACGCGCAATTCGGTGTCGATCTCGTCATCGTAGATGCGCGTCGGCAGCACCCGCCCGGCCGGGTAGTTGGCGTCGATGGCTTTCTGCACGTCTTCCTCATTGGCACTGAGGAACAGCGAGGCGTTGAATGCCGGGATGTACTCGTAGGGCGAGCGGCCCGACATGAACGCCGCGCGGGTGATGTCCAACTGATAATGGTTGATCGAACGAAATACCCGCAGGCCGGTTTCCGGGGAGTTGCGCGAGAGCAGCACCACCTCTACCGGCAGTTGCTCGGGGAAGGCCTGGTTGATACTCAGGAAGCGGCGAATGAACGGGAACGCCACGCCTTTGGGGAATGGCTCGTCCAGGTTCTGCTGCTGGTGATGGCGGTACGCCTCGACGCCTTGGGTCTTGTAGATGTCGTCCGAGACCGTGAGGTCGAACAGCGCACTTGAGGCAACGCCAATGACCAGTTTCTGTTCGATGGGGTAAGGCATTGAGCAACTCCTGAGCCTGTGCTGAGGGCAAGTGTACGCCTGCGCGGTGACGAAAGCCCTCAAGCCTCCGGTACCAGTCCGAGCAGCACCTGAACCTGGCGCTGCAACTGGCTCACATGCTCGCGCTCTGCACGCAGCGCGGACTGCAGCTCGCGGTTTTCCTGTTTATGGATGCGAGCGGAGCGCTCCAGCTCGCGGTCGCCTTGCAGCAGGTCCCACATCTCGCCTTGGCGAGCGTTTTGCAGACACACCAGCAGCAGGGTGATACCGCAGACGCCCAGCAGAGAGATTTCGATAGCTTCCATGTGACGCTTCCTTGGGTAGTGGCAGTTTGCCGGTAAGCGAAACGATATGTCCATAAAGGCTACATGTCGCATTGCAGACCTCCCCGTTACTGATCAACCACTCAAATCTCTCGTTCATCAGTGGATCCAGTGATGCCAATTTGATAGCTTTCCGCCCCTTACCGCTGTATCCGGATAGGAATTGATGAACCAGCTATACGAACACGGCACTCTGACCCCGGTCGCGAAGCCGATTGTGGACAGGGTGATCGAGACCGCCCTTGGCAGTCTGGACGCTACTTCCGATAACAAGGTACTGCGTGGCCTCAACGATGCGTTGGCGGGCGAAATAGAACGTTTGAACGCAGACGTCGCGACCCCGGATGGCGACCTGCAGGGGCCACTGAGGGTGTTGCGAGAACTCAGGCAACAGCTCGACGAACTGCTGGCGCTGGCCGATGGTCATGCCTTGTGCAGGCAAGCGGTGGAGCGCCTGGCAAGTGTGCAAGGCCAGCATGAAATCGAAATGGCCGCGCTGCAGGCCAGTGCCGAGGTGCAGAACCGCAAGCTGGTGGCAAGTACCTTGGCCCGCGTGCAAAAGGAAGGGGCAATCCGCAAGAGCCTTGAGCAGTACCAGGAGCAGCTGGCCGCCAGCAACCTGGCACGGGAAGCGCTGTCTACCACGGTGACGACGGCTTTGAAGAGGCTTGCGCTGGCGACCAGCACCCAGGCTCAGCGCGTTGATAGCGTCGAGACGCATTTGGCCAGCCTGGTGGAGCGCCAGCGTGAATGCGAGCTGCAATTGCAGCAGGTGTGCGGGACGGGCTGGGCGGTGTATCTGGAGCGCAATGCAGTGCCGCTGGTGGCGTTGGCGGTGGCTGTGTTTGCGCTGGGGCTGAACCTGTTCGGTTGAACGCAACTTACAGGCAGACCTCAGGCCTGCACGGTGCCTGGGGCAGCCTGCGTGCCCGCGAAGAATCCAGCGCGGTGGATGGCACCGGCTTCGCCGGTGTTCGCGGGCATGCCCGCGCCCACAGTGATCGCGCAAACTCTGACATTTTTAACACGACAGTGGCTCCCGCAGGGCTCAGCGTCGAGCTGCCAGGGCCTCAGGGTTGGCAACGTTCTTTGGCTTTCCTTCGAAAAACGCCAGCACATTGTCGAAGGCATCGCCAAAGTACAGCTCGTAGCCGTTCTTCTCCACGTACCCCAGGTGCGGCGTACTGAGTACGCGTGGGTGGCGCAGCAGCGGATGGGCCGGGTCGAGCAGCGGCTCCTCCTCGTACACATCCACCGCCGCGAAACCCGGTCGCCCAGCATCCAGTGCCTGTAGCAATGCCCCCGGGGCAATCAGTTCTGCGCGGCTGACGTTCACCAGCAAGGCGTCGGGCTTCATGTTGGACAGGTCGTCGAAGGTCACCCCGTGGCGTGTCTGGTCGGACAGGCGCAGGTTCAGGCTGACAATATCCGCTTCGGCAAAGAATGCCTCACGCGAGGCAGCAGCGCGATGGCCATCGGCTTGGGCTGCGGCGCGGCTGCTGTCGCTGCCCCACACCAGCACAGGCATGTCGAACGCCTGAGCATAACGCGCCAGACGCTGGCCGATCTTGCCGTAGCCCCAAATCCCCAGCAGCTGGCCGGCCAGCGCCTGGCCCAGATTGACCTGCCATTGGCCTTGGCGGAAAGCATCGATGGCCGGCACCAGTTGCCGGCGGGCATTGAGGATCAGCGCCCAGGCAAGTTCTGCAGGCGCCACCGGCGAGCCGCGCCCCTCGGTCACCGCAATGCCGCGTGCGGTGCAGGCAGCCAGATCCAGGTGGCTGGACACCTTGCCGGTCTGGCTGATCAGCTTGAGGTTGGGCAGGCGGTCGAGCAAGGCGGCGTCGATGCGGGTACGTTCGCGGGTGAGTACCAGTGCGTCGGCATCGGCAAAGCGTGCTGCAAGTTGCTCCAGCGTGGCCGGCTGGCGCTCATGAAGCACACTGACAGCGTACCCGCTCAGCTTGCCGAAGCAATCGAGCGTGCGGATCACATCCTGGTAGTCGTCGGGAATGACAATGCGCATGGTGGTCTGGCCTTGGCGGTACAGTGAAGCGTCGAAGATAACCCAACTGCGCGCATCAACGTCAGATCAGGATGTAGTCGCTGCGCACCACCACCGGCTCATGCGCCCCTTCGACCAGGTGCACGAACTGCCCGCCCACCTGGTCGATTGCCAGGCAGTCGTCGACATCGAGCAAGGCGTCGGTGTGCGGCTTCAGCCAGTGTGCCTGCATGCGCTGCTTGCCCAGGGCCTTGGCTTCGGTCTTGTTGTGGGCGGCAACCAGCAGGTAGCGGTGCGCCTCGCCGAACACATCGCGCTCGTAACCGCCGAGGTTGATGAAGTACAGGTGCAGTGCGCCGCGGGCAGGGGCGTCCGGGCGCAGTTCGATCCGTTGGCCGTCCACGCCGTGCACTTCCAGCCACGAATCGATGTGCAAGCCTTTCGCGCTACCGAACCAGGCCTGGCGCAGCTGCGGGTAAGCCTGTTCGAAGGTGTCGGCCTGGGCGAATACCACGTCGTGGACTTCGATCTTGGCGCCGGGGTGGCGGCCTCCGAGCATGACGACGTAAAGCATGGGCGGTCCTTTGCGTGGCATTGAGTGAAAGTGCATTGTACCCAGCCACAGCCAGTTCGATGAAGCGATGCCTGAGCATTGTTGGAGCGGGCATGCCCGCGAAGCAGGCCGTGCGGTGGATGGCAAGGGCTTCGCCCGTCTCGCCCGCGCTGCCGTTGGCTTCCTCGAATGCCACCGTGGCACTGTGATGCCGCGCCGGGGACGAGTCCACCGATTACAAGGGATTGCGCAGGCCGCCAGACAGGTGCTCTACCAGAAAATCCACGAACACCCGCACCCGCGCCGGCATCGCCTGGCCACCGACGAACACCGCATGGATCGGCTCGCGGTCGTCAGGGTTGTACGCCTCCAGCAATGGCACCAGCCGCCCGCTGGCCAGGTCGTCGACCACCGTGAAGGTACCGATGCGTGCCACGCCGGCACCGATCCTGGCCAGTTGCGCCAAGGCTTCGCCGCTGCTGCATTCGATATTGCCCGTCACCTTCAACGAGAATACCTGCCCGTCGCGGCGAAACGGCCAGTCGGGCGCGGCACGGCGGAAGTTGAAGCGCAGGCAGTTATGCCGGGCCAGGTCTTCAGGCTCAAGCGGGGTGCCGCAGCGTTGCAGGTACTCGGGCGAGGCAACCACCACCTGGCCGGTTTCACCAATGGCGCGGGCGCTCAATGAACTGTCCGGCAGGTGCCCGAAACGCAATGCCACGTCGGCCTGGCCACCGAGAATGTCGGCCACTTCGTCACTGAGGGTAAGGTCAACCAGCACTTGCGGGTAACGTGCGCTGAAGGCCGCCAGCAGTGGTACCACGGTCAGCCGGGCATGGCCCAGCGCAGCGCTTACCCGCAAGCGCCCGCGCGGCACGCCCTGGTCGGTGATGGCTTCCTCCACTTCGAGCATGTCGGCCAGCACCCGCCGTGCACCGCGCAGGTACGCCTCACCCTCGGGGGTGAGGGTGATCGCCCGGGTGGTGCGCAGCAGCAGGCGGGTGCCCAGGCGCTGTTCGGTACGGGCGATGATGCGGCTGACCGCAGAAGGCGTCAGGTTCAGTGCCCGTGCGGCGGCCGACAGGCTGCCTTCCTGCGCCACCCTGGCAAATATCTCCATCTCGCCGGATCTTCCACTGAAGTCCATTTGTGCCTCGTACGCAAAGGTGGTTAGCAAAAAAGCAGTCTAGTGCGATTTTGAAATGGATCGTAGCATTTGCGGCATAGATAAGGAGCTTGCCATGCGTATCAATCCACCTCTTGTCGCACTCGCCATCGGGGCCTTTGGCATCGGTGTCACCGAGTTCGCACCCATGGGCATGTTGCCCAGCATCGCCACTGACCTTGGCGTTTCCATCCCTGCCGCCGGGCTGCTGGTCAGCGCCTATGCCATTGGCGTGCTCATCGGCGCACCGCTGATGACCCTGGCCACGGTGAAGATCCCGCGGCGTTACTTGCTGATCGGGCTGATGGCCATTTTCACACTGGGTAACCTGATGTCGGCCCTGGCCAGCGATTACACCAGCCTGCTGGTGGCCCGTGTGGTCACCTCGCTCAACCACGGTGCCTTCTTTGGCATCGGCTCGATTGTCGCGGCCAGCGTGGTACCGCCCGAGAAGCGCGCCGGGGCGGTGGCGGCAATGTTCATGGGCTTGACCCTGGCCACCATCGGCGGCGTGCCGCTGGCGACCTGGTTTGGTGAAATGCTGGGTTGGCGCACAGCATTCTGGGGTATTGCCGGGCTTGGCCTGGTGGCGATGACCACGCTCTGGTACGCGCTGCCCAATGTGCCGTCGCCCAAAGGTGACGGGGCCATGGCCGAAATCCGGGTGCTGGGCCGCGGCCCGGTACTGGCGGCTTTGCTGCTGACGGTGGTGGGTTCCAGTGCGATGTTCACGGTGTTCACCTACATTGCGCCGATCCTGCAGAGCGAGGCGGCGGCGTCCACCACCTTCGTGACAGCCATGCTGGTGTTGTTCGGTGTGGGCCTGACCTTGGGCAACGTGTGGGGCGGCAAGGCGGCAGACCGCTCGATCGACCGCACGCTGATCGTGTCGTTGGCGTTGTTGATTGGCGTGCTGCTGGTGTTCCCGCTGGTGCTGGACTGGCCGCTGCCGACGGCCTTGGCGATCCTGGTGTGGGGCGCGGCCAGCTTTGCACTGGTGCCGCCACTGCAGATGCGGGTGATGGAGGCAGCCAAGGATGCGCCCAACCTGGCATCGGCGGTGAACATTGGTGCATTCAACCTGGGCAATGCGATTGGCGCGGCGCTGGGTGGCGCAGTGATCAACGCAGGTTTGGGCTACCCGGCGATTTCCCTGGCGGGCGCGGCGATGGCGGCGCTGGGGTTGGTGATGGTGTTGCTGTTTGCCTGGCGTGGGCGGGTGGTGGCAGCGGGGCGGCAGGTTGCGGTGTAATTAGCTGAGATCGCCGGGGGCGCTGTGCGCCCCTATCGCGGCACAAGGCCGCTCCCACAAGTACAGCGCACGCCTCAGGTGCTGCGCGGTCTTTGTGGGAGCGGCCTTGTGTCGCGATAAGGCTGTAAAGCAGCCCCAGGATATTGCAGGTGGGCCCCCTCAACACACCTCAGAACTTGCCGCGCAAGGTCAGCATGTAGTTGCGTGGCGCGCCGTACCAGTTGCCGGTGTCGCTGGCATCCACGGTCTGGTAGTACGTCTTGTCGAACAGGTTGTTGCCATTGAGCGTGGCCGTCCAGTGTTCATCGATGCGGTACTCGATCAAGCCGTTCCACACCGCATAACCGGCCTGGCGGAACGCATACGGGTCTTGCTGGCTGAGCCCACCGTCGGGCAGGCGGCGCTGGATGAAGCCACTCTTGTAGCTGTCGCTCTGGATGGTGGCCCCCAGGCCGACCTTCCACCGCTCGAACTCGCCGGGCAGTTGGTAGGTGGTAAAGAACTTGAACAGGTGCTTGGGTGTTTGCGTGCTCATCGGCGTGCCGTTGTTGGCAGCATTGCCGGCAACACGTTGCCTGTTGATGTTGAAGGTGTAGCCGGCCATGGCTTGCCAACCGGGGGCCAGCTCACCGGAAATTTCGCTGTCGATACCCTTGCTGATCACCTCGCCAGAGGCGCTGTAGAAGCCTTGGCCAGTGCTCACCGCTTCGTTCAGACGCTTGGTGTAGTAAAGCGCGCTGGACAGGTTGAGGCGCCCATCGAGCAACTCGCCTTTGGTACCGAACTCGTAGGTTTCGCCCTCGATCGGGTCCAGTGGCTGGCTGCTGGGGGACTTGAAGGCGGTTTGCGGCTGGAAGATCTCGGCATAGCTGGTGTACAGCGACCACTGCCGGTTCAGGTCGAGCACCAGCGCGCCAAACGGGGTGATGACGCCGCGGTTGCTTTCCTTGACCCGGGTGTCGGCATTGTTGAACACCGGGACCACGGTGCGGGTGTTGTCACGGTAGTCGGAGTAGCGTGCGCCCAAGGTCAGGTGCAGTGGCTCGGCAAGCTGCGCCTTGAAGGTGGCATATGCACCGGATTTGCGCTGGTTCCAGTCGGGGTTGTAGTAGTAGCTGGGGGGTGTGCGCGGCTTGGGCATGGCGCCGGCGTCACCTGTGGTGATGTCGAAGGGCACGTTGATGTCGCTTACTTGCGACAGGTCGCTGTCGTCGGAGTAGCTGCGCATCACTTCTTCATAGTCGGCGCCGACCAGCAGTTCGTGGGTCAGGCCAAAGGCTTCAAAGGTGCCGGACAGGTTGGCATCGAACAAGTCCTGCTGGTTGTTGTAACCGCGGATGAAACGCTTGAAAGTGGTCTGGTTGGTGTTCGGGTCGACGGCGGCGCTCACTTCGCCAATGTCCTGGGTCGAATCGAACTTGCTTTTGGTGTAGCTGGCCTTTAGCTTCCAACTGTCGTCCAGCGCGTGCTCGACCTTGGCGAAGTACTCGGTGCGCTTGTAGTTGTTCGCGGACCAGTCGGCGGCCAGCGAGCGGCTGCGCGAGGTGCCGATCTCGGTGCCGTCCTTGTAGCGCACCAGCCCCCGGTCCCAGTAACCGTCCATGTCTCGCCATTCATAGGTGCCGCCGATGCTCACCAGGGTGGCCGGGCTCAGGTCTGCCTCCAGGGTGCCGAAGATCACGTGCTTTTCGCTGTCTGCATTGTCGTAGAAGTATTTTTTGTCCTCGAACGACATCGCCACGCGGCCGCGAAGTGCACCGTCGAACCCCAGCGGGCCAGTCAGGTCGACTTCGGAGCGGTAGTTGTCCCAGCTGCCGGCCGACTGGCTGATGCTCAGCTGGTTGAAAGGCAAGGCGCGCTTGCGCACCAGGTTGATGCTGCCGCCCGGGTCGCCAGTGCCGCCGAACAAACCGTCGGAGCCACGTAAAACCTCGACGTGGTCGTACGCGGTCATGTCGGGCAGGGTGTCGAAGGCTTCGTTGCGCAGCATCGGTGCGCCGCCGTCGGTCTGGATACTGCGGATGACGAAGCCACGCGAGTAGATCTGGTTTTTCGTGTCGTTGCCGCCGACCACGGTGATGCCGGTGGTCTGGTCCAGCACCTGGGTCAGGCTGGTGAGGTGCTGGTCATCCATGCGCTGGCGGGTCATAACACTCACCGACTGCGGGGTTTCGCGCAGGCTGCGAGGTGTCTTGCCGCCGGTGGTGATCGCACCTGTGGTGTAGGAACCGGTGTTCTCGGTCTGCTCGCCGAGGTTGGCAGTGCCGGTCACGTTGGTCGGGTCCAGTGCCACAGCACCCAATGGCAGCGGTTCGCTGGCGGGGATCAGGCGGTAACCACCGTCCTGCGGCATCGCTTGCAGGCCGCTGCCGACCAGTAGCTGGTGCAGGGCTTGCTGGCTGCTGAAGCTGCCCCGCAGCCCGGCGCTGTACTTGCCGGCCAGGTCACCCGGGGTGAAGGCAATATTCAGGCCGGTGCTGCGGCTGAGGGTGGTCAAGGCTGCATCCAGCGAGCCGGCTGGGATGGCGAGGTCGTAGCGCGTGGTGGTGCTGGCGCTGTCTGCGGCATGGGCCAGCGGCAGCATAGCCAGGCCAAGGCTGGTGCAAAGCAGGGCTTGGCGGATGGCGAGGCGCAAGGGGGCGGGTCGGGTCACGTGGGGTTCTCGTTGGCAATTTGAGTGTTCTGCTGTGTATGCCGGGCGAGATTGCAAACCCCTTCACCCGGCGAGCACTTTTTTGCCAGGTTGTTTCAGGCGCTCAGGCGTACCCAGTAACGCGTCATTGCCTGTACGCGCAAGCCGTGGGCCTGGGCGATGAACGCCAGGGTGGCGTCGGTGTCGTTGAGGTTGAAATTACCGCTGATAGTGCGTTTCGCAACCTGTGGGTCACACCCAAGGTAGCCGTTGCGATAACGGCCGAGCTCGTCGAGCAGTTCGGCCAGCGGCATCGCCCTCGCGGTCAGCAGGCCGTCGCGCCAGGCGGCGGCGTCTTCGGCGTTGCCGGGCAGGCGCAGCACGTTGTCGCGGGTTACCTGCCAGGTTTCTCCGGGTTGGGCAACGGCACCGGTACCCGAGCGTGGCTGTATGTTCACGGTGCCTTCGGCAACGCCCAGGCGGCAGGCGTCGGCGTACTGACGTATGTTGCAGCGGCTGCCGTGGGTGGTGAACGTGGCCAAGGTGGTGGTGACCTGCAATGGGCGCTGTTGCAGGCTGGCGCTGTCGGCACCACTGACCAGGTACAGCTCGCCCCGCAGCAGGTCGATGCGCCGTTGCCGGGCATCGAAATACACACGCACGGCGCTGTCGGTATTTAGCTCCAACTGGCTGCCATCGGCCAGGGTCCAGCGCTGATGTTCGCCGACACGGGTGCTGTAGTCGGCCATCAGCCGCTGCCAAGGCGCGGTTTCGCGGGTCCCCCAGGCGGTGGTGCCGACTGCCGCGAACAGCGCCAGCAGTTTCAGCACCTGGCGCCGCTGCAGGCGGGCTTCAGGCAGTTTTTCCAGCGCCTGGCGCGCCAGCCCGCTCGGCACACCGGCAAAGTGCCCGCTCAGGCTCTGCATGCGCGCCCAGGCCAGGCGGTGGGTTTCGTCATCCGCCAGCCAGGCCTGGAAGGCCGCCCGGGTAGCAGGGTCGGGCCGGTTGTAGGTGAGACGGATCGACCATTCGATGGCCTGGTCTACTGTTGCGCCGGGTAGCGCCGGCAGTGTGCTGGTGCTCATGGCGTGCTCTCGAAGACAAGCTGATAGCAATGGCGCAAGGCTTTGCTGAGGTCGCGTTCGACGGTGGACAGCGACACCCCCAGCTGTTCGGCAATGCGCGGGCAGGGCATGCCATCCAGTTGTGCCAGCAGGAAGATGGTGCGCGTGCGTGCGGGCAGCGCGTCAAGCAGCCGGTCGATGGCCACCAGTGCCTCGAGGGCCAGGGCACTGGTCTCCGGTGATGGCACTTGAGCCTCGGGCAGCTGCGCCAGCGTGTCCAGCCAGGCCCGCTCGATGTCGCGATGGCGCCACAGGTCGATGACCAGCCCGCGGGCGATCGTGCGCAAATAGGCACGTGGCTCCAACAGCGCCTTTGCCTGGCGCCTTTGCAGCACGCGGACAAAAGTGTCCTGGGCGAGGTCGGCAGCATCCGCTGCATTGTTCAGCCGATGGCGCAGCCAGCCTTGCAGCCAGCCGTGGTGCTCGACGTAAAGATGCTCGATGGGGTGTCTGCTGCCGGGCATGACGCTCTTCCGTGTTCGTGCACTAATGGTAATGACTCGCATTATTACCCAATGCCCGGCAGTGAAACCAGTGTTGTACGATTACGGCGTACCGTTACGGCCGTGCAGGTGATAGGCCGGGCGTTCGCTCAGGCGCTCGTAATAATCGCGCACCGCTGGCAGGTGCGGGTGTTCGAACGGCGTTTCGAACCAACGGTTGACCGACAGGCCGATAGGGATGTCCGCCAGGGTGAACTGGCTGCCGGCTACGTAGGCACCGGTGCTGGCCAGTTGGCGGTCGAGGATATGCATGTAGTGCGACCATTCGGCGCAACCGGCGGCCAGTGCTTGCGGGTCCTGGTGGGAGGGGGAGTGCCTGACCAGTGACATGAATGCGTAGCTCCACGAGCGGTTCAGGTCCGAGGCCTGCCAGTCGATCCACTGGTCGATCCTGGCCCGCGCCTGGGCATCGTCGGGGTAGAACGCGGTGGCACCGTAGCGGTTGGCCAGGTAGCGGATGATGCTGTTGGACTCCCACAAGGTGAAGTCGCCATCCTGGATCACCGGGATCATGGCGTTGGGGTTCAATGCCAGGAACTCCGCTCTGTCAGTGGCCTGGAAGCCAGAGCCCCAGTCTTCGCGCTCGAATGCGACCTCGAACTCGGCGCAGGCCCACAGGACTTTTCGCACATTGATGGAAGAAGCTCTGCCCAGTATCCGTAGCATGGTGTTCGTCCTGGTGTGGGGGAGGTTGATCGTCCGACACTGGCAGGTGCCGGTCAAGGGGCTGATCGGTGGCAGAGCGCCCATTTCATGGGGTTCTTGTAGTCCATTTCCGAAACTGATCCTTTCCACTCTGCTGGTCATTGTGATGGGGAAGGTGGCGTCCTAGGCTGGGGATGCTCGTAACCCCGAGGAATGGACATGGACAACGACACCCCGAAAAGCAGCAAGCTCAATGTCGTGCGTGCAGCGAGCCGGTTTGGCAACGCCGATGCCGAACTGGTGCAGATGAAACCGCAGCTGCCAATGAGGACCGCACTGACGGAGGCCTCGGGCATCATGGGCTGCATCACTGAAATTACCCGCAAGGCCATCGACAGGCCAGCCGACCGCAAGGTGATGATGCAGGCCACGTTCTATCTGGCCGGCATGGCCAAGGCACTGATCGATGGCCAGCTGCTGCAGGTGCGTCAGGCGCGTGAAGGTGAGCGCGAACCCTAGTCAAGCTTGCCTGGGGGCCCTTAACTTGGCACCCTTGGGCGGTTTGAATCGTCTGCATCACCACAGAAGGAAGTTTGCATTGAGCTGGGACAAGGTGGGGAAACTCCTCGTAGCCGTGCTTTTAGGCCTGATGGTGCTTTTGACCGCCTACGTGTTGCTCAGGAGCAGCCCGCGCCTGGAGGCGTCACTCACCTATGCCTACCTCACCTATCCCACCCAGTTCAGCGAGCGCATAAGCAAAGCCAGCGAGCAACTCAAGTATGAGCAGTTGCAGGGGCGTATCAACAGTATCGGCCAGGGCGGTCTGAGCCACGATCAGGTCGAGCGCCTGATTGAAATGGCCCAGGCACCCTATGCGCAGTTGTTCGCCAAGCCCTTCGAGGCCGGGCTGGTCGATCACCGTACCGGCTTGCTTATCGAACTGCGCAACAGTGGTGACGCGCCGGTACGGGAGGTAAAGATCCGTCTGCCAGCCAAGGGCCTGGTGCAGGTGCGTGATGCTGCCGGCAACGACACCCTGCTGGAGACCGCTACCGCGCAGGTGGACATCCCGTCCATCGAGCCAGGTGGCACGTGCAAGGTCTGGGTCTATTTCGATGCAGACTATCTGCAGATCCGCCAGGGCGGGGTCAGCATCAGCCACGCCGACGGAGTGGCCAATGTGCAGGTGTACCACGAGGTCATCGGTTTTCCGGCCATGGTGGCCCGCTACAGCCGCGAGTTGATGGTGTTGCTGGGCGTACTG
Organism: Pseudomonas sp. TSO6; assembly: GCF_056098905.1. Taxonomy (NCBI): domain Bacteria; kingdom Pseudomonadati; phylum Pseudomonadota; class Gammaproteobacteria; order Pseudomonadales; family Pseudomonadaceae; genus Pseudomonas; species Pseudomonas sp. TSO6. The sequence goes on from NZ_JBLZWV010000026.1 coordinate 287,687, forward strand.
GCGGTCAGCGTACTGGGCCTGGGTTATGCCTGCCTGGCACGGCGTAGACCGCGGTAAACGCCTCACCTGCAGGAGCAGCCTTGTGCTGCGAAGAGGCCGGTACGAGCGACACTGATGCATCGCCTGAACCGGCCTCTTCGCAGCACAAGGCTGCTCCTACAAGGAGTTGTGCAGGCTGTCAGCGTCTGTGAGCCACACTGCGTCCCAGTGGGGATAATCGCCAATCTGTGTTGCCAGACCTGCCCGCAAAGGGTTGGCAACAATGTACCGGGCCACCTTGCGTGTATCGTCCTCCATGCGCAGCGCCCGGTCATGATAGCCACGCTGCCAGGCCTGGCCTGGGCAAATGCCCGCTTTGCACAATGCTGTGCCTGAGCGGGATTTGAACTGCCGCATCAGGCTGCTCAAAGTGATGGCATGCAACTCTATCAGCCAATACAAGTGATCAGGCATCAACACCCAGGCAAGTGAGCGGCAGTCGCTGAGGAAGTCCGAGTGCCTCAACTCCCTGATGACCAGGCGTGCCGCTCGCAGATCGCGAAATAACGGCCTGCGCTGGTGGGTAACAGTGGTTAGCAAGTACAACCTGCCAGGTTCGGAAAAACGCCCCCGCCGCAAGAGATTTGCTTCGGCTCGATCCATGTTGTGCACCTCGCATCCATTCGTTGTGAGCACCAACCATAGAGGCAGGAGCCGCTTTCGGTGGTGGTAGATCATTACCCCGTTTTACAGCGTTACGCTTGTCTGTAGGAGCAGCCTTGTGCTGCGAAGAGGCCTGTACGAGCGACACTAATGCATCGCCTGAACCGGCCTCTTCGCAGCACAAGGC